>NZ_JAUBOQ010000029.1:0-31883 GCF_036700325.1 Microcoleus sp. Z1_B2 | reverse complement strand
CTCATTAGTCCTCTTTGAGAGGACTTTTGCTTTGAGGCAGGGGTTTCAACCCTTGCCGGACTGTCGGGTAGGCGCGAAGACTGTCGGACAGTCGGGTTTAACGTGTTGGTTGACACCTATGGGCAGTTCCTTGTCCCTACAGATTTCCCAAAATATTGTAACGAGTTGTAAAGTATAATGAAAACGAAGCGAACACAGAGGCCAAGTAGTATCAAATGCGAGTTGCGATCGCCGGAGCAGGCTTAGCAGGACTTTCCTGCGCTAAATATCTTACCGACGCGGGCCACACCCCCATCATCCTAGAAAGTCGGGACGTACTCGGCGGCAAAGTGGCCGCCTGGAAAGATGCAGATGGCGACTGGTATGAAACCGGCCTCCACATCTTCTTCGGTGCATACCCGAATATGCTCCAACTCTTCAAAGAACTTGACATTGAAGACAGGCTGCAATGGAAAGAGCACTCGATGATTTTCAATCAGCCGGAAACCCCCGGAACCTATTCCCGCTTTGACTTTCCCGACCTTCCTGCCCCCTTCAACGGCGTCGCAGCCATCTTGAGCAACAACGATATGCTCACCTGGCCCGAAAAAATCCGCTTCGGTATAGGTTTGATTCCGGCGATGCTTCAGGGTCAAAACTATGTCGAAGCAATGGACAAATACTCGTTTTCCGACTGGCTGAAAAAGCAAAACGTCCCCCCCAGAGTCGAAAAAGAAGTATTCATCGCCATGTCCAAGGCGCTCAATTTCATTGACCCCCACGAAATATCGGCAACCATACTGCTGACAGCCCTCAACCGCTTCCTGCAAGAGAAAAACGGCTCGAAAATGGCCTTTTTAGACGGTTCCCCCACAGAGAGGTTGTGTCAGCCGATGGTAGACTACATAACTGAGCGCGGTGGTGAAGTACGGCTGAATGCACCCATCGGGGAGTTTTTGCTCAACGATGACAACACGGTGCGCGGGTTCCAGATTCGGGGAGTAAAAGGGGCAGAGTCAGAAATTCTGACGGCCGATATTTACGTTTCCGCGATGCCGGTTGACCCGCTGAAGCTGATGATGCCGAAACCTTGGGGCGAAATGGATTATTTCAAACAGCTCGAAGGTTTGGAGGGAGTACCCGTCATTAATGTACACTTGTGGTTCGATCGCAAATTAACTGATATCGACCATTTGCTGTTCTCGCGATCGCCCCTGCTGAGCGTCTACGCCGACATGAGCAACACCTGCCGCGAATATGCCAACCCAGACAAATCTATGCTGGAACTGGTTTTAGCACCGGCCAAAGACTGGATAGGCAAATCTGACGAAGATATCGTCGCAGCCACAATGGTCGAGTTAGAAAAACTCTTTCCCGATCAAATCCCAGAACCAGCCAAACTGCTCAAATATCACGTAGTCAAAACCCCTCGTTCCGTCTACAAAGCAACTCCCGGACGCCAGCAGTGCCGTCCCACACAAACAACTCCCATTAGCAATTTCTATCTAACGGGGGATTATACGATGCAGCGTTATCTTGCGAGTATGGAAGGTGCCGTGCTTTCTGGTAAGCTGACAGCGCAGGCTATTTCGACGGCCAATAACAAATGAAAAATTAAGAATTTTTCATAAAGACGTAAAAAATCTCCCGTTTTCTAAACGGGGGAAAATCAGTTCTAATCTTTAAATTTCTTATTCTCGGATGCTGCAACTGTCAAAACTCCAGTGCATGAGAACTCTGGCTTCTGTGGATGACTCTTACGAACTGTGCCGCCAAGTCACGGCGAGTTATGCCAAAAATTTTTATTTAGGCACTCAACTCATGCCCGAAGCCAAGCGTCGGGCGATTTGGGCGATTTACGTCTGGTGCCGCCGCACCGACGAACTCGTAGACGGGCCGGGTTCTGATGCAACGACCCCTGAAACCCTCAATCTGTGGGAAAAACGGCTAGAATCGGTGTTTGCCGGCCATCCTCACGACGACTACGACGTAGCGTTGGTGGATACGCTGTCTCGTTTCCCGATCGACATTGGGCCGTTTCGAGAGATGATTGCGGGCCAGCAAATGGACTTGTACCGCAGCCGCTACGAAACTTTTGAAGAGCTCAATCTTTACTGTTATCGAGTAGCGGGTACTGTAGGGCTGATGTCGATGTCTGTCATGGGTGTAGGCGAATCGAACTCCGCTGCTAACTGGAATTGGCACTGGGGGAATAGAATTCCCAAAGAAGAAGCGATAGCCCTGGGTATTGCCAAGCAGTTGACTAATATTTTGCGCGATGTCGGAGAAGACGCCCGTCGCGGCCGCATTTACATTCCCTTAGAAGACTTAGCCTTGTTTAACTACACCGAAGAAGACTTATTCAACGGTGTGATTGACAACCGCTGGCGGGAATTGATGCGGTTTCAAATTCAGCGAGCTCGCAAATTATACGCCAGCGCGGAACCCGGAATCAAAGTGCTCAGTCCCGATATCCGCTGGACTGTTTGGGCTGCTACAATGCTCTACAGCAGAATCTTAAATGCGATCGAACGCAATCAGTACGATGTGTTTCAGAAGCGCGCTTATGTTAGCAATTCTCAGAAACTGCGGTGTCTCCCCGCTGCTTGGCTGAAGTCAAAAGTGCTTTAGTCGCGGGCCGTATTGCTGGCGATTCAGCAACTGGTAAGGGGTATTTGTCAAGTTACAAATTATATGATGTCCAGCAAATTGCATATTAGGTTAGTGGGGACGCGGTAGTGCCGTGTTCCTACGTTTGGTGTGTTAATTTAAATCAAATTTTAAGTCAAATTAGTGGAGTAGCGGGCGGAATAGGCAATTGGGCGATCGAACTTTCCAACAATTGCTTTTCCTGCTGGAGTTTTGCCTCTAAATTTTGAATTTGTTCTCGGCGGGCTTCAACTTCAATCAAGCGGCGAGACAATTCTTGACTCTGCAAAGTGAGAGATTGCCGCCAATCTTCGGCTTTCTGGGCTTCTTGCTGCAAAAAATCGGGAGTAAAACCTGTTGTTAAATATTTTTCTACTAATTGTAGTACCCAGTTTGTAGCTGCTTGAATATGCAAAACCTGGCTATTTTCGTCAACATTTGCTAATACTAGCATTCCTTCATTTAAAACATTTTGATCTAAATCTGACGGTACTGTCAAGAGAGTTTCTTTACAAAGCATAGCCCAAGTATCATCAGAATTTTGGCAAGCCAGCAATTGCAGACTTATCTCGCCTAAAATTTCCTTCTTTTGTACTTGGGCTAAATATAACATGAGGGTAATTAGTAATTGGTAATTGGTGATTAATTGCCCGTGTTAGCACAATTGGTTCTATTATTGAAACCAAATTTGTAGGGGCGGGTTCGCCAACCATTTATGGTAAACATCAATAATACTATAAACCCGCCCCCGCCCACCAACAATAAAAATGTACGATGAATTTAGAGGTAAAATTGTGATGTAAATAATGGCTGAGGAGAGGGCGGGTTTACGAGATTGTTTGTGTATTTCATAGATGGCTGGTTAACCCGCCCCTACGGGATTTTGGGATGTTTTTATACAGCGATCGCCCAGCCTAATAAAAATGATAATCTCCTCAGAAACCGGGTTTCTTTCAATATTTTTCGTTACTCAACCGAAAAATTCGTAGAAACCCGGTTTCTCAACCCACCCGCGACTAATGACTCCTTAAAACAACTTTAGCCGATCGCGCAAAATTTCCGCTTGTTTTTGGGCTTCCGCCAAAGCATCCCTCGCCCCCTGAACCACATCAGGAGTAGCCTTATCCACAAACTTCTGATTAGTCAAGCGCGCCGCACTATGCTTAATTTCAGCTTCCACCTTGCTCAACTTCTTCTCTAATTTAGCACGCAAAGCCGCCAAATCCACCACCCCAGCCAGGGGAATCAATACTTGCACAGTACCGACAACCCCAGCAATTGACCCCCCTTGCCCCCCCTTACCAAGGGGGGGATTAAGGGGGGGTTCTGCATCCAAACTAGCAGTAACTGTCAGATTTTCGACTTTTGCCAAATCCTGAATGTAAACACCTCCATCTGAGATGATTTGGCGTTCTTTCTCGCTTTCGCTTTGCAAAATCGCCGTCACCTTCACACTGGGTTTGATATCAGCATCTGCCCGCAAATTGCGAATAGTGCGAATTGTACCGAACAACAACTCAAACTGCTGTTCCAAATCAGCATCAATTAGCGAGATATCAGCTTCAGGATAAGCTTGCAAAGCCAAACATTCGCCATCACCTGTTTGAGTCAGAGTGTGCCAAATTTCCTCAGTAATGTGCGGCATAAAAGGATGCAGCAGTTTCAGAATCCCTTCCAACACAAAAGCAAAAGTTTGCTGTGCCATTTTCTTAGAATTTGGTTCAGCATCCTGTTGCAAGCGAGACTTGACTAACTCAATATACCAGTCACAGAAATCGCCCCAAATAAACTCATAAAGTCCCTTCGCCGCTTCCCCCAAACCGTAATTTTCCAAACAATTGCGGCTTTGCTGCACAACTTGATTGTAGCGAGAAAGAATCCAGCGATCGCACAATTCCAACCCTTCCTCTCTCCCCCCCTCAACAAGGGAATCTTCTTCTCTCCCCCCCTCAACAAGGGAATCTTCTTCTCTCCCCCCCTTAGTAAGGGGGGGTTGGGGGGGGTAAGGAATTCCCAATTGTTGCGGCGTCTGTCCCTCCAAATTCATCATCACAAACCGCGCCGCATTCCACAACTTATTCGTGAAATTCCGGGAAGCTTCCACCGATTTCGATTCATCAGTTTTGCGATCGTACTCCATGCGAATATTTTGACCCGCCCCAACCACTTCCTTAACCAAGGTGTAGCGCAAAGCATCAGTACCGTACTTACCAATCAACAGCAGCGGGTCGATACCGTTATTTTTACTCTTAGACATTTTCTGACCGTTTTCATCCAACACCAAACCGTGAATGTAAACAGTATCAAAAGGCATCTTTTCAGTAAAATGTCCTGCCATCATCGTCATTCTAGCAACCCAGAAAAAGATGATATCAAAACCTGTTACCAAAGTAGTTGTCGGATAGTAAAACTCCAAATCATTAGTTTCGTCAGGCCATCCCAGAGTTGAGAAAGGCCACAACCCAGACGAAAACCAAGTATCCAATACGTCTGGATCTCTGGCTAACTCTACGTCATTACCAAATTTAGCCGTAGCTTTTTCCTTAGCTTCAGCTTCAGTTTTCGCAACTATAAAAGGTGTCGTATCAGTAATTTCGCCGTTAGTTTCGCTAACAGCATACCAAGCCGGGATTTGGTGTCCCCACCACAATTGGCGGGAGATACACCAATCCTTCAGCTTCACCAACCAATCGCGATAAACCTTTGTCCATCTCTCAGGAACAAAGACGGGTGAGTTACTTTGATCTAATGCTTCTAAAGCACGCTGAGAAAGAGGATCTATCTTCACAAACCATTGCGTAGATATCAAAGGTTCGACCGGAACCTTGCCGCGTTCGCTGTAGGGAACAGTATGCTTATAATCTTCTATTTTAACCAAAACCCCGTCAGTTTCTAACCGCTGCACCACATTTTTCCGGGCAACAAATCGGTCTTGTCCTTGGAACTCTCCGGCATTTTCATTTAAAGTGCCGTCCTTATTCATAATGTTAATAAACGGCAAATTGTGACGCTTACCCATCTCGAAGTCATTCGGATCGTGGGCGGGTGTCACCTTGACACAACCAGTTCCGAAAGTCGGATCGACAAACTCATCAGCAATGATGGGAATTTCGCGATTTGCGATCGGCAAAGTGACAGTTTTACCGATAAGATGCTTGTAGCGATCGTCCTGTGGATTCACCGCCACCCCAGTATCCCCCAACATCGTTTCCGGCCGAGTCGTCGCCACCTCCAAATAACCAGAACCGTCCGTCAAAGGATAGCGGAAATGCCACAAATGGCCCTCAACTTCCTGTTGGTCTACCTCCAAATCCGACACAGCAGACTGACTAGCCGGACACCAATTCACCAGGTAATTGCCGCGATAAATCAGCCCCTCATCGTACAGGCGGACAAACGCTTCTAAAACCGCAGCGGATAAGCCTTCATCCATCGTAAAGCGTTCACGCGACCAATCAACAGACACGCCCAAACTGCGTAATTGATTAGTAATAGTATTGCCCGATTCAGCTTTCCACTCCCAGGCCCGTTCCAAGAATTTTTCTCGGCCTAAATCGTGGCGAGTTTTGCCTTCTGCTTTGAGTTGCTTTTCCAGAATAGTTTGAACTGCGATGCTAGCATGATCCGTTCCCGGCAACCACAGGGTATTGCGTCCAGTCATGCGGTGATAGCGGACGAGGACATCAATCAGCGTCTCTTCAAAAGCGTGTCCCATGTGGAGGCTGCCGGTGACGTTGGGCGGCGGGATAACTACGCAGTAAGGTTCGCCACCTTTTTCGGGGTCAGCTTTGAAGGTTTGGTTGTCTTCCCAGTATTTTTGCCACTTGGCTTCGGTGGCTTGGGGGTCGTATTGGGGGGGTAGGTTTGCGGTCATTGGCGAGAGGGTGCAGGTTTTATATATAAGATTGTGCCACAGCGGGGGGAAGAGAAGAGGTTTGAACCGCAGAGGGCGCAGAGGCAGAGGGAAGAGCGATATTCCAGGCGGGGCGGGTTTACGTTAAAATCAAGGTAAAATTAAAAGGTTTGATGGGATTATGAATGTAGCAGCACTTCGACATCAAATCGATCGATGGCTCGATCGACTTTCTCCAGAACATCTGGCATTAGTTGCGAGTTTTATAGAGTTTCTAAGCCAAAAGCAACGTCAGGGGGTAATCATTTCGCCAAATAATCTGCCAGAGGTTTTCTCAGCAGAAATCCAAGAGATGCCTCCTGCTAATTCTTTTAGTATTCCAGAACCCTCAGAAATTGACGGAGAGAACCAATCTAAAGCAGCGCTTATACAAGATTTTCGGCAAGCTTGGCACGAAGCCATGACTGGGCAAACCATTTCGGTTGCTCAAATGTGGGAAGGAATTGAAAATGACTGACTTGCCCTTAATTCAAGTTATAGTTTCACCAACCTTCAATCGCAATTTACGCACTCTTGCAAAAAAATACCGCAGCATTCGCAATGATATTCAACCCATTATCGAACAACTCACACGGGGAGAACTGCCAGGAGATCGAATTGCTGGAGTGGGTTATGCAGTCTTCAAGTTGAGAGCCCGAAATAGCGACACTCAAAAAGGTAAAAGTGGTGGATACCGTTTAATTTACTACGTCCAAACAGCAACGGGAATCATTTTGCTGACCCTTTACACCAAATCCGAACAAGTCGATATTGCAGCAGAGGATATTCAGAACATTATTACAGAATACGAGCAGCAGCAGAGCGAAGATCGAGAGGATATCTAAGAGTTGGGGAATCTTGCGCCGTCGAATATGAGGTTTCGACATCTTCAGTGGTTAAATCCTTTTAATATCTTATTTGACATAAATTCCTAATCCAAAACCTGCCTTCTCTGGGAGAAAGCCACGATTCTGCAGAGAAACCGATTTTCTTTTTGCCTTAGTCCTACTGGTAAAACAAATTGCAATAATTAAGAATCGCAATGAATAACAGTTATCAAACTCCAGGAATTGCGTTTTTTGTTCTCAAACTTAAACAAAAGTTTCTAGTTTGTAGGCCTGGTTTAACATAGTTTAGCAACACGGGCGACTGCTATATGTCGATTATTTCACTTCCTTATAATCCACCCCATAACTCGTATCTCTCCCCGACAAATACGTCGTTTTCCCCGTTAAAGTCTCCAGAGTTTTTTTCGTTTCAGCCGAAGTAATCGAATTCAGCGGCACGCCGAACTTGCTAGCCAAACCAGCCGCCACGCCCACACCTTGTCCTTGATAAATATTCACCGTCGCAATTCGCCCGACAGATACCGCCATACCGACATAACCCGACGATCGCCCGACAATGGCTAAATTATTCACTTTGCTAGCCAAAGCGCTTTCTATCCCGAAATTATACACTGGCAGCGGCGGAATTCTCGCAGATAAATGCTTGACTCCGCCCCGCATATCGAAATCGTAGGAAAAACTGCCGATCGACTTTCCGGGTACTGTTCCCCCTTTGATAATCTCCTTCCCCGTTAGCGGATCTACCACCTCGCGAACGTTCAAACTTTGCCTGATATAAATCTCGTCTGGAATAAATACTCTCACATCTTTACCCGACTTCTTTTGTAGCCAGTGTTGGAGATGTGACATTTCTTTAATCATCTCAGGAGTCGGTTTTCTGCCGTTAGCTTCCATCTTCATGATTTGGTCAACTTGGTATTTAAACAGAAACCCGTTCCAGGACAGCACATTTTTGTTATAAACGCAGACATTGCCTTTATCAAAAAAGAATCCTTTATTTTGACTAAAGGGCAGATTTCTATCTATGTGATACGCTGCTCCTATAGCTACACTTCTGATGTCGTAGCCGTCTGTATATGGCTGATAAATCGTACTCCAAAAATTCTTCAGCCAGAATTTTGTACTGGCTGGATCTTTATATTTTGTAATGCTTTCTTTAATCTTTTTTACCAAAGGCCGATTGTATAGAATGTCATCTTCTATTCTGCGGAATTCGGACATCGTTATACCTGTAATTGTCGGAACTACAGAGACTGCTAAAGTTTCATTTTTGGATTTTATATTTTGAGATTCATATCCTGTATAATAAGATAATCCGGCTTTTCTGGCTAATTCAGCGTCTTGAGTTACGTCAATAAAAGAGTTGGCTTTAATTCTTAAGCTACTGCCTTTTACTTGGGCATATTCGATTTTTTTATCTACGACGTGGGGAGTAAGAGTTGAGTTGGAAATAACTCTGACTTTTGCTGCTGAAAGCATTTGTCTGAGAGCTTGATCTGCCCTTTTTGGGTCTAAGCAAGATTCGCGCGCATTCGCTTTATCTAAGAATTCTTTAAAACATTGGGCGTAGGGTTGGCGTTGCCAATTGGGGATTTTATCTAAATCGATGTAAGCTAAACCGCCGCGGGTAAGTAAGCCGCCCAAAGGATCTCTTCCGTAGGTCGATCGCACGATCGCAACTTTGCCCTTTGGGCCTAAAGTTTTCTTCGCCCATATCGCCGCACATATCCCCGGTACTTCATCACCATATACTACTACATCAAACTTTTGCTCCGGTGGTTTTTTGGGAGGTACCGGAGGCGGGCTGCTGGATTTTTGCTGCAGAGTTCCATTGTCTAAGGTAGCACTTGCTGGAGCTCTATTTGCGATATAATTTTTTATTTCTCTGAAAGGGGGAGAGTTAAGTAAAAGTTCTAGGGCGGCAAAGATGATTGCAATTGAAGCTAGTTTCTTAAAAGTAGAGAGCATTCAGTTGACTCGTTTATAAATTTGCAATACCTGAAAGCGCAGTTCAGGGTTTACGGAGTTGAATATAGCACGTTTAGATTGTTTCGACACAGTTTTAACTTTTCCGGGAACTGTTGTTAGCGGTTTTGCCAGTGTTACTGGTTTGGGAGGGCTATTGATGAGGGTAAGGATGGTGGGTGCGATCGTATCTCAGATATCTGGTGTCGGGAAGGGCGATCGGCTACAATAATTTAAGAACAACAATTGAGTCACCTTAAACATACAGAAAAAATGGAAAAAGTTTTTGTACATCCTGAATGCCCTTTTTCAGTAAACACATTTAACCTATTGAAAAAATTTTATGAAGACCCAAGTTCAGATTTTTACATGGCACACAAAAAAGATTTCTTAAAATATGTAGAAGAGCCATTAAAGTATATTTTAAGCCAGGTAGAAGAGCAGTTGCCTGATTGTATGACAAAACATCTAAATATCAAGGATGAGATATGGGCTTTTGACATTGAAACAAAATATGAGATAGCACCAGCTTACGGTTTAACTTTGTGTTTCAACGATAGCGATAACAGTTCTAAGTTAATATTACTACTTCAAGAATCCCGATTAATTTTTGGCTTTTGGGCAGCAGATAAATGTTTTGCTAGTGTGGTAGAAAATTACCATACTTATAAAAGTGATGTTGATTTCCTCAATTATTTTAAACGTTATAACCTTCCCAATAGGCATCAGTGTCGTTTAAAATATGGCGGGGAAGCTTATTATTATAATGGTTGGGAGGAGTTTGAGCGCACAATGAAACCTGAGAAATCTATTTATGAACTATTAGAAAGTATCTTGAAAGAGATTACTATCGATTCTATTGAATCTGGAATGGTTTCTTATGATAATATTCTCGTAGCCCTATCACTTAATAAATCCGAAGATTTATTAGGATATTCTGCTAAACAGTTAATTCACAAAATAGCACAAACCTTTAAAAAACTATTTCCATTATTGTTAATATCTTATGGCGAGGATAATAATGATGATTCCCTTGCTCTTATAAGTCAATATTTTTCAGTATATGAAAAGGAATTTAATCCCGTGTACCAACTAGAAGCAATTTCTCAAATTACTGGTTTTCAAACAACCCAACTAACCCAATGGATACACACCATTAACCGCAAAGGCCAAGCCATAATCCAAGGCCCGCCCGGAACCGGAAAAACCTTCCTAGCTCAAAAACTCGCCCAATACTTAATCGGTGGCGGTGACGGTTTCTCAGACATTATCCAATTTCATCCAGCTTATACTTATGAAGACTTTATTCAAGGCATCCGTCCCCAAAGTCAAGATGGGCAATTAACTTACCCAATAGTTCCCGGTAGGTTCCTAGAATTCTGCGAAAAAGCCGAAGTCTGTGAAGACACTTGTGTTATCATTATTGATGAAATTAATCGCGCAAATTTATCTCAAGTCTTTGGCGAGTTAATGTATCTCCTAGATGACCGACAGGACACAAAACGCTTTATTACACTAGCCAGCGGTCAAAAGTTTAGAATCCCTACAAATGTTCGCATTATCGGCACAATGAACACCGCAGACCGTTCTATTGCCTTAGTCGATCAAGCACTCCGCCGCCGCTTCGCATTCATTCCCGTTTATCCTAATTATGAAGTCCTGCGACAGTATCACCACAGAGAGGAAACAGGTTTTCCAGTTGATAAATTAACTGGCATCCTAGAAGATGTCAATCGCGCAATTAACAACAAACACTATCAAATAGGAATCTCCTTCTTTTTGACAAAAACCTTAGCTGAAGATATCCAAGATATTTGGGAAATGGAAATTGAGCCATACCTCGAAGAATACTTCTTTGATAACCTGGAAAAAATGGATGAGTTTCTCTGGGAGAATATCAAGAATAAATTGGGCTATTGACAATCTAACGCCGTCATTAACGCCGATACCGTGGCGTTACTGCATCCACCACAATTATGAAACCAGAATCCCGCCGAATTATCGAACTCACAGAATATAAATCCGCAAGCTTTGAACAATACTCAATCCCCGAATCAGTAGGACAAAAAATACACAATAATTATGACAAGGAAATCGATATAGAATTTCCCAACTTTAAAACAAAATATCAATGGCACTTAAAATCTAAAGGCAGAGTTGGCAACATTCCAATCACTCCAGAATTTCACATCGCCATCCGCCCAAAGGTTCCCATAAACAACCTCTTCGGAATGCTTGACTATGCCTACAACCTTAAGATAAAATTTCCCCAAGGGTCGATTCAGTGCCAATCTTTACAAGAAACTTACGAGAGATTAGCTAACATTCTTGCCCAAAAAATTATAGAACGCTGTCGCAAAGGATTATATCGCGATTACTTATCCAAAACAGAAAGACTCGCCTACATTCGCGGCCGTGTCGATTTGCGGTCAGCCCTGCAAAAACCTTGGGATGTTAAACTAAAATGCCACTATAACGAACAAACAGGCGACATCGAAGACAATCAAATACTCGCTTGGACACTTTTCATCATTGGCCGCAGCGGTTTCTGCCGTGAATCTGTTTCATCCACTGTGCGAAAAGCCTTTCACGCACTCCAAGGATTTGTTACATTAAAACCTTTTAAATCCGAAGCTTGTATTGATAGAAATTATCACCGCTTGAATCAAGATTATCAACTTTTACACGCCTTATGTCGATTCTTTTTAGATAACACAGGGCCTAGTCACGAAACAGGCGATCGCGAAATGCTCCCTTTTCTCATAGACATGGCTAATTTATATGAACAATTTGTCGCTGAATGGCTCAAAGCAAATACACCAAAAGGCTTTGAGGTCGAACCACAACACCGAGTTGAACATGACACAAATTATTTCGATAAGATTGACTTAATTATACGCGATAGTGAAACAAAAAAAGTCCAATACGTCCTCGATACGAAATACAAAGCTCCCGATAAAGTAGCCAATAAGGACATTCATCAAATAGTTGCTTACGCCAATGCGTTAAAGTGCCAAAATGCAATTCTCGTTTACCCGCAAGACCTCACAGAGCAACTAGACATAAAACATGGCGATATCCGAGTTCGCCGTCTAACTTTTTCCCTAGATGGCGACCTCAATGAAGCCGGAGAAACCTTCTTAAAATCTCTACTTCCAAACACCCTCCCCTAACTCTACTCTGCGCCCTCTGCGCCCTCTGCGGTTCATTTCTCCACAAAAAAAGAGGCGCAATTGCGCCTCTCAAATCTTTCATGTCTGTGTTCTAAACACTCATAGCCACTTTCGCTTCTTTTGCAGTCAACTTCTCGTAAGTCGCCCGCATCTTCAATCCGACTAACACTTGGAACAAACCAGTTCCATTGTTAGAACCAGGATATTCGCGGTGCTGGAGCAACAGGTGAGTTAACTCGCCTTCATACTTCGCAGAAGTCTTGCTCAAATGGCTTTCGATGTAAATAACTTCTTCGAGATTCTCGAATTGACCATCTACTTCCAAAATCGAGACTTCGTGACCGTAGAAAGCATCGGGCCCGTAGTACATCTTAATTCCGGGATAGGAACAAGTCAGCTTGCGGCCGCAAGGAACCCAGTTAATTGTTGAACCTTCGTCAAACAAATACGCAGGCTCAAAATTGGCGATGCCTTCGCGCTGGATCATCTGCACGCGCAGAACTTTCCGCTCCTTGTCATCTTTGATCAAGTTGGTCGGCAACACTTGAATTACCACATCAGCATATTGCTTTTGCGGGTCGATGTAGGCGGTAAAGTCCGGTTTGCGAGCATTGATCGCAAACAGCACGTCTTCGTAACGGTGGCCCCGTTCCGCCATGTCGCGCTGGATTTTCCAAGCAATTTTTACCTCGTCGCTGATGTCGAGGTAGACGCTGAAGTCGAGGAGCGATCGAACTCGCTCGTCGTACAGCGGATGCAGCCCCTCAATCACAATCACGTGATTCGGCTCTACCCTTTCGGGCGGGTCGATCATACCGGTTTCGTGGTTGTAGATCGGCTTGTCGATCGCGTGACCTTCTTTGAGCGCCTTCATTTGCTCGGCCATCAGGTCAAAATTGTTAGCTCTGGGGTCAAGGGCTGTAATCCCTGTTTCCTTGCGCTGCTTGCGATCGAGACTGTGATAGTCGTCAAGGCAGATTACAGTCACGAAATCTTCCCCGAACAAATCTGTCAATCGGCGTAAAAAAGTAGATTTTCCGCATCCGGAATCTCCGGCAACGCCAATTAAAACCACGCGATCCGGCTTACTTGTCATAGTTTCCCTCTAACAAAATCACTGTTTACTAACTAACTCAAGTCTAGATTCCACAAAATTTCAGCCCGCAGGTAGCGGCAAGCAGGCTTTGTGCTGCTGTGCTACCCCGAGACGATCGAGTTCTCACCAGCATACAGCAGTGAGTTGATTGCCTGCCCGGGAAGACCCAAGCAATCTTCAAGGCAAGTAATTAATAGCTTGTAAAAGTATAGTCATTTATGTATGACATGGGAGGCGTGAATCCCTCCCCTTTCTTTTTTACTTCGAGCGGATTGACCCGCCTGGGCTGAACTACGCAGCTCCCTATCCCATCGCACAAGGCATTTGGGATTGCTTGGGGCCTAAGATCGTCATATCTATTAACACTAACTTTAGTAGTTGATCTTACCAGAATGCGATCGCCCACTACAAGCTCAACGTCGATAGATTTGAGATTTGAGATTTGAGATTTGAGATTGTAGAATTGACCCGTCAGTCAGCCTGGGAGTCATAAATCCAGGATCTTGTACCTGGCTGCTTTCGGTCAATAGGAGCTATTTGTTGCCCGATGCCACACTCCATCACCGATCGGCAATCAAAACGACTTATCGGGGCAGATCCCCCGATCGGGTAAAATATTGGCAGTACGCAGACAACAATAGCTATAGGTCAACAGCCGAACGCAAAGCGGGCTCGGTGAGCGCGGCGTTCGGCTAGTAGGGATTTGATACGCGAGCGATCGCAACTTCAACCTTCCCGCCGGCGTGGCGGGGCCCAAAAATTGGCGAGGCCAATTAGTCCCGATGGCCTTAAGAAAAAAGTAAATTGAGTCTAACGTCACATTCTCTTTCTTTATAACTCTGTATCGTGAAGGAAAATCAACCAATGTACAGCCCAAGCATATCTGGTGTGGCGGCCAACTCAGAATCAGGCAGCCGCATCTTTGTTTACGAAGTGGAGGGTATGCGTCAGAGCCAAGCAACTGACCAAATAAGTAACCCGATTCGCCGTAGCGGCAGCGTATTTATCTCCGTGCCCTACGATCGCATGAATCAGGAAATGCGCCGGATTGCTCGGATGGGTGGAAGAATTGTCAGCATCCGCCCCTCAAACAGCGCTCCCGAAACAAATGGCAAAGTCGCACCAGAAGCAGGGCTACAGAGTCAGAAATCTGGAGAAGAAACTAAGCCCATGACTCAAGCCAAGGAAAAAGTTCAGGTTCCTGTCAACCTCTACAAACCGGCCAATCCCTATATTGGTAAGTGCATTTCTACAGAAGAATTAGTCAGAGAAGGCGGCGACGGCACAGTTCGCCACGTCACCTTCGACATTTCTGGAGGCAATTTGCACTATCTCGAAGGTCAAAGTATCGGGATTATTCCTGATGGCACGGATAAAAACGGCAAACCTCACAAAATTCGGCTTTACTCGATCGCCTCCACCCGTCACGGCGACAACCTCGACGACAAAACAGTCTCGCTGTGCGTGCGCCGCCTAGAGTACAAAAGCCCAGAGACTGGCGAACAAGTGTTCGGCGTTTGTTCGACTTTTCTCACCGGTTTGCAACCGGGGGATGATGTCAAAATCACCGGCCCCGTAGGCAAGGAAATGTTGTTGCCCGACGACGAAGAAGCCACCATTATTATGATGGGTACCGGTACAGGTATTGCTCCTTTCCGGGCTTATTTGTGGCGGATGTTTAAAGAAAACAATCCCGATTACAAATTCAGAGGTTTAGCTTGGTTGTTCTTTGGAGTTGCTTACACTCCCAACATTCTTTACAAGGAAGAGTTGGAGCAATTGCAGCGCGAGTTCCCCGATAATTTCCGCTTGACTTATGCCATCAGCCGCGAGCAAAAGAATGTTGACGGCGGCAAGATGTACATTCAAAACCGGATTCAAGAGAACGCAGACCAATTGTGGGAATTGGTTCAAAAGCCGAATACTCACACTTATATCTGCGGTTTGAAGGGTATGGAAGGCGGAATTGATGAGGGAATGTCGGCCGCGGCTGGCAAGCACGGTGTTGACTGGGCTGGCTATCAGAAACAGTTGAAGAAAGAGCACCGTTGGCACGTTGAAACTTATTAATGTGTTACCTGATTTAATCTGATTTGTAGGGTGGGCTGAGCTCGCCCTACATTTTTTTAAACAGTTGTTTTAAACAGTAGTGTAAAATATGAAGTAAGCTCACCGAGAAAGGGAGATGACTGACATGACCCTAATTTCTACCCAAAAACTGACCTTTAAAGAGTATCTGGACTACCAGGGAGAATCAGGTGTTTGTTATGAATTATATCGGGGACATATCATTGAAATGCCAACACCGACAGCTATACATATCAAAATCTGTGAATTTTTGGTTTACCAGTTCCGGCGCTTCTTTGCATCACACAACCTACCGCTAGTTGTCGTTGTCACTACCGCAGTCCGAACCGAGGAAAACTCTGCACGCGTTCCTGATGTTGTGATTTGCACTCAGAGTCTTTGGGAACAAGTCTGTACCCAACCTGGTTCCGCAGTCTTGGACTTTGAAGAAAAACCGCTGTTAGTTATAGAAGTTACCAGTCAAAATTGGCGGGACGACTACATCCGTAAACGGGCAGAATATGACTTAATTGATATCCCTGAATATTGGATTGTAGACCCCAATTTACTAAAAATACGAGTGTGTAGCCGTCCAGAAAATGAAGGCTGTTACTCTCACCAGGAATTTTTGCCGGGACAGCAAGTTCAGTCTGTACAGTTCGCTGAATTTATTTTATCGGTGAATCAAGTGCTATCTCCGCCGCTAGTAGAAGATTTAATTCGAGAAGAAGAAGCACAGCGACAGCAGCTAGAACAGCAAAATCAGGAACTAGAACAGCAAAATCAGCAGCTAGAACAGCAAGTTAATGCAGAACGGCAGCGGGCCGAAAGATTAGCCCAGCGACTCCGAGAAATGGGGGTAGACATGGATTCAGAACTGTGAATTGTCATCTCAATATCCAGATCCCCGACTTCTTAAAAAAGTCGGGGATCTGGATATTGAGCTTACTTAAATGACAAATTGCTTGATTAGCATACAATGATTGTAGGTTAATTGAGTTTCTACGGGTCAAAGTCGTGGCTTTCAAAATTGGTTTGTTAGGTTTGGGTACAGTTGGCGCGGGAACAGCAGAGATTTTGCTCTCCCCAGATGGCCGCCATCCGCTGTTGCAGGAATTGGAAATCTATCGGGTGGGAGTGCGCGATATTTCTCGAACTCGGTCTTTACAATTGCCAGAAAATGTGCTGACAACTGACCTAGAAGCGATCGCAACTGACCCGGAAATTGATATTGTAGTAGAATTGATTGGCGGATTGGAACCGGCGCGATCGCTCATTTTACAGGCTATTGCCAGCGGCAAGCACGTCGTCACTGCCAACAAAGCAGTTATCGCCCGCTACGGGAATGAAATCTTCGAGGCCGCCAACAAAAAAGGCGTTTACGTAATGCTAGAAGCTGCTGTCGGCGGCGGCATTCCAGTCATTCAAAGCCTCAAACAATCTTTAGGTGCAAACCGCATTAAAAGTGTCACCGGCATCGTCAACGGCACAACTAATTACATCCTGACGCGGATGCAAACAGAAGGCGCAGACTTTGCCGAAGTGCTCGCCGACGCTCAGCAATTAGGTTATGCTGAAGCTGACCCCACAGCAGATGTAGATGGATTAGATGCTGCCGATAAAATTGCTATCTTAGCCTCGCTAGCTTTTGGCGGACGCATCAAATTAGCAGATGTTCATTGCGAAGGTATCAGAAAAGTTAGTGCGGCTGATATTGACTACGCCGACAAGCTGGGATTTGTGATTAAATTGTTGGCTATTGCTCGAGAAACCTCCCGCTACAATGGCAAGCAAGCGGAGGGAGAAAGCGAACTGCTGTCAATTCGAGTGCATCCGAGTTTTGTGCCGAAAACTCATCCGCTGGCGAGTGTTAACGGGGTTTACAATGCAATTTTAGTCGAAGGAGAGCCGATCGGGCAATTGATGCTGTACGGGCGCGGCGCCGGTGCGGGCCCAACAGCTAGCGCAGTAGTATCAGACATCATGAATGTCGCGGCTATCCTGAAAACCGAAACTGTTCCGATTCCCCATCCTTTGCTGAGTTGCAGTCACCAACACTACTGCAAAATTGCTCCGATGCAGGAACTTGTTACTCGCTTTTACGCCCGTTTTCTGACGGGCGATACTCCGGGGGTAATTGGCCAACTCGGCACTTGTTTCGGCAACCACAAAGTTAGTTTGGAATCAGTTGTGCAGACGGGAATTCACGGCGATTTAGCAGAAATTGTCGTCGTGACTCACGATGTTAGGGAAGGGAATTTTCAACAAGCACTCGATGAAATTCGCGCGATGGAAGCAGTCGATAGTATTGCTAGCACGTTGCGAGTTTTGTAAAAGTGATTTGCTAGGGGCGGGTTTTACATAGAATATTTGCTAAGAATTGATAATCTATAAAACCCGCCCGAACCGAACCAGATATCATCATGTACCGGGTGCTTGTAGGGGGGGGTTTTACAAACAATAATTCCCTGAAACAAACAATCTCAAAAACCCACCCGAACCCAACCATAAATCATCATGTACATTTTCCGATGTGATGCAAATTTCGGGTTGACGTAGGTTATCGGTGGTGGGGGGCGGGTTTATCTAGATTGTCCGTAATCGTTAGATTTGGTTGGTGAACCCGCCCCTACCAAATCTGGGTAAAGGTATTTTGCAAAAATACCGGGTTTTCCCCCCACAATCAGTTAGAAATGAGATTTGGGATGAAAATAACAAAATCAGATTTTGTCGATCGCCAAACGGGAAGGCATTTGCTAGATTCCCTGTATGAAAAGTTTGCTAAACCCCAACTGCACGATACTTTTAAACCCAATAATCCTTCAATTTACATTCGGCACGGGGAAGGGCAAGTTATTGATGGAAATTATATCATAGAAAAAGTGTTTGAAGACTCTCGGACGGGTTTTTATGCTGAAAGTCGCGTTCCCATTTCTGGCAATAACCCACCTGTTTTAGTGATTCGCGGCTACGGTTCTTGGTATCCTTTCGATCGCGTTTTGGAAGATACGCCCGATGTATTTATGGCAAAACTAGAACGCCAGTTAAAATCGGCGCAAACTGCGGGTGCTATTGATTGGATCAAGCAGCAATTTCACAGCGGGAATCCGCCTGATGTCATCGGAGAAAGTTTGGGCGGCAAAGTTGCTCAGCAAATAGCAGCAAAATACCCGGATTATATTAGATCCACTGTAGTTTTTAATTCTTTGGGCGTTTCGGAAAAGTTAGCTAAAACTTCCACGGCTAACAATGTTTTTCACTACTTTACTTTAGGCGAAAGGTATGCTTTCTGGGCAAATGAAGGTGATTACATACCGGGAACGATTTTTGTGATTTCCCAAAAGGGTAACAACTGTTGTTATAAAATCGAAGAGGCGATCGTCCGAATGGCGCGTTTTGAAGGCAAGTTTCTCAAAAGGCGCGCGATTGTGGCAATATTGGCTCAGTTGCTGTTGCTAAACAGACACAATGCGATCGTCCTCAACAAACGGCGGCCAGTAGTCGTTGAGATCGATCGCACTCAATTGCAAGTTTTCCGAAAAAAGCGCTTTGTTTAAACTCAGACAGAATGGCTTCAGGCCGCAGATGGCTGGTTTTCCCGCGCTGCGACTGCAGGAAGCAGACAAAGTGCTGCGATCGCTATTAGCAAAATTGTAACATCTCGATCGCCAAACAAGCATCTAAATCTAGCTGCGTGCATCTGCGGTTAATAATTCTCTGTTAAAAATTCTACACAAATTCTCCCTTAGCAACCATCACCACCTTACCGCCCACCAAAACTGCTATTTCCCCTTCATTTTGGGCGGCTTGTAACAACAGCAAAGAAGGTCGATCGATTTCATAACCCTGCTCAACTCTGACATCAATCTTTGCTGACCCATAATAAGCGTATTCTACCAAATATCCAGCCAAACAGCCGTTAGCGCTGCCAGTCGCCGGATCTTCAGGAATCCCTAATGAATGGGCAAAAACTCGCACGCTTAAATCATTAATGTCGCTGTAAGTTTCTGGGCAAAATATCAAAATTTCTTTCGCTGACATTGTATCAACTAGCTCAAAATATTTATCTAAGTTGACCTGAGCTTTTTTGAGCGAAGCGAGAGTTTTTAATGGGACAATTATAAACGGCACTCCGGTCGAAACTTCTTGAATTGGGAAGTTGGAATCAATTTCATCTGGTTCTAAATTCAGGACATTTGCCAGACTTTCGGCTGATAAAACTTGACCAAAACTAGGCGGGTTTTGTCGCATCCACAAAATCTCTGCCGATTCATTTTGATAATTAAAAGTAACGGGAATTTGACCGACGGCTAGATTGAGAATTACTCGATCGACCTTTTCGCGAATAATCTCTTGCTGCAACACAAACGCAGTCCCCAAAGTCGGATGACCGGCAAAGGGCAATTCCTTCTTGGGCGTGAATATCCGCACGTCATAGCCGCCATCTCGCGGATCGGGCGATCGAATAAACGTAGTTTCTGAATAATTGATTTCCCTCGCTATCTGTAGCATTTGGGCCTCAGATAGTTCGGCAACTCCCGCACCGCAAAATACAGCTAGTTGATTGCCAGCATATTTTGACTCCGCAAACACGTCAACTATATAAAAATTCATAATTATGCCTTTGGTAAAAGTCTATAACTGATATGTTACATCGATCGCAAGACAGCCGTTAAAATAACAATAAAAACATAGGAGTAATCGCCGTGAGCGTCACGACTGTAAAATGGACGGTTGCAGACTACCACCGCATCATTGCAGCCGGCATTCTGGAAGGGCGAAACGTTGAATTAATAGGTGGAGAAATAATCGAAATGGCTCCCGAAGGAGAATCTCATGCTTACTCTAGCGATGAGGCTGGAGAGTACCTAATTTATTTGCTGGGCGATCGGGCTAAAATCCGCCAAGGTAAACCGATTATCTTGCCCCCAAGCAACTCCGAGCCACAACCCGATATCGCTGTAATTCAACGTTTGGGACAAGATTACCGAGAACATCATCCCTATCCAGAAAACATCTTTTGGCTGATAGAATACTCGGATCATACTCTTAGCAAAGACTTGGGAATCAAGAGCAAGATTTACGCGGAAGCCGGCATTTCTGAGTATTGGGTTGTCAATTTGCGAACTAGGGAATTAATAGTATTTCGAGAGCCTACCAATGAAGGATATCAATCGAGAGAAACTCTGACTCAGGGTAATATTAATCCGCTGGCTTTTCCTGATGTTGCAGTTTCGGTCACTCGAATATTAGGGGCTTAGGTAAATTGGACAATAATGCAATAATTACTGCTGTTTTCTTGTTACCAGGCAGAGCCTGGTAACACAGATCCAGAGGCTCCGCCTCACTATTTCAAACAGCGAATTGCTTCCAACATTCCCCTGGCTTTATTGAGCGTTTCTTCGTACTCCATATCCGGGTTAGAATCAGCCACCAAACCAGCACCTGCTTGCACAGAAACCGAATGTTTGTCACCACCTAAAGAACGAACAACCATAGTCCGAATCGCGATCGCACTATTCAATTGTCCCTCAAAATCATAATACCCGTAAACCCCAGAATACGGCCCCCGGCGACAACCTTCCAACTCGTGCACAATCTCCATCGCCCGAATCTTAGGAGCACCGCTAACCGTACCCGCAGGAAAACCAGCTTTCAACAAATCCCAAGCTGTCTTATCCTGGGCCAATTCTCCCACCACATTGCTCACAATGTGCATCACGTGAGAATAACGCTCAATTTCCATTAATTCGTCAACTTTTACAGTACCGTTTCGGCAAACTCTTCCTAAATCGTTCCTGCCCAAATCAACTAACATGACGTGTTCCGCAATTTCCTTCGGATCTTGCAGCAATTCAGCAGCCAAAGCATCATCTTCTTGAGGAGTTTTACCCCGACGGCGAGTGCCGGCAATGGGTCGCAAAGTTGCTATCTTTTTGCCATCAGCAGTATTTTCCGCCTTCACCATAATTTCGGGACTCGAACCGATAATCTGCCAATCTCTGAAATGAAAATAAGCCATGTACGGAGAAGGATTAATCAGACGCAAAGAGCGGTAAAGTGCAAAAGAATCGCCACTGTATTCAGCCTCTAGTCGCTGCGAAATAACTACTTGAAAAATATCTCCGGCTTTGATATAATCCTTAGCTTTTAAGACATTGGCACAATACTTTTCACGGCTAATATTGCTCGTGTAAGCCAATTCTGTATTTCCGGTTGTGGAACGGGCATCTTGCCCGTCCTTATCTCTTGTGGAACGGGCATCTTGCCCGTTATTGGGAGGTGTCCATTCTATGAGAGTAGATTGGCGGGAAAGCGGCGATTGCAGCTTCTGAACTAGCTTGCCAACGCGATCGCACGCTTGCTGATAAGCATCGGCCAAATCAACGCCAACCTCCCGCAAATCCGCATAGGCGACGACCCAAATTTTCCGCTTCACCTGGTCGAAAATCAGCAAATTATCAACCTGCATCCACAACCCATCCGGCAAATCATTCTCGCTGGCTGGATGCACGGGAACTCGCGGTTCTATCCACTTAATTAACTCGTAACCCCAAAAACCAAATAACCCGCCAATTCCCGGCGGTAACTGCGGCAATTTGACCGGTTGATAAGACTCCAAACATTCAGTTAAAGCCGCAAACGGATCGCCTGTAAATACTTTTTCGGAACCGTCGCGGTAAACTTGAGTTGTGCGAGATCCCTTAGCCTCCAAAATCCACAACGGATCGCACCCTAAGAAACTATAACGCCCAAGTTTTTCCCCACCTTCCACTGACTCCAGCAGAAAACTGTAAGGTTGACCCGCACAAACCCGATACCACGCAGACACCGGCGTATCCAAATCAGCAACCCATTCTTGATACACGGGTACAAAATTGCCTTGTTTCGCCAGTTCCGAAAATTGTGAGAAATCGGGGAATATCATATATATCAGAAGGAAGAAGGAAGTTCGGCAACGGATTATGTAACGGATGTAACGGATGTAAAGGATAGAAGGAAGAAGAAAGAAAGAAGAAGGAAAATGCAATCCTGGCAATAATTTCAGCGATTAAAAGCGTCCTAACCGTCTTGTCAATAAACAAAAGACGGAAAGCAACAGCCATGAGGCTGCTGGTACTCGCCAACCGCCATCACCGCCATCGGCTTGAGGGCGCGCAGCCCCTCTTGCAAACACCAGCGAAACAAACTTGCGTAACGCATCGGCAAGTGGAAAGAAACCTGTGCTTCGGAACTGTACGCGGCCGCCCCCAAGAGCAAAGCCTGCATATCCGCCTCAGTTTCTGCGACGCTGTGGCTCAAAGCCGACACCGCACAAGTATAAGCCACAATCCGACCTTGTTTGCAAGCAACGAAGGGAGAAAAGAAATTCACGGCGTCTTCAATCTCCGAAATTCGATCGCACCTGTATAATTTCTTGCACAAAGCGGCACATTCACCAACATCCTCACTAGCCATCGGGCGCACCTCAAACCCATGGGGCGGCTGGCTGCGAAACTTCCCTTCCATTAACACGAAAGCTTCCTTCACCTCAAAACCCAAAGAAGCGTACAGCGACAGCGCAGCCAGATTAAAAGATTCCTGAACCAAACGGATGCCCACAGCGTCCTGTCCCCGTTCCAGCAAAGCTTTCATGATTTCCCGTCCCGCGCCGCGGCCTTGAAAAGTTCGATCGACACTGACGGGCCCGATACCGCGAATCGGGTTGCGTTCGTCCATAAACCCGCAGCCGACAACCGCACCCTCACTCTCGGCTACTATGCCAAAAAACAACGGACTTTCGATCCGAAGACCAATAATTTCAGTTGAAAACTCCAGCGTCGGAAAATCTGTAGGGAATTGATGGCGATCGGAAATACATTTAAAAGCTTCATAATTAATGCGGGCGCAAACATCGATATCCTGATGAGTTGCTCGCCTGATTACCAGATTCATGGTTAATGTAATTATTAATTTTTATTAAATTTTAATCGCATTTGAAGTTTGCAGTGGCGATTGGGCGATAAAGAAAAAGCTTCTGCCGTCCAAGCGCTACTACAAACTATAAAATGCAAGCTGAGCTTTTCAGGACATACTACCCGAAAATAGCTCAGCAATTCGCTCAAAACCTAAACTTCGTAGGTTTTTTTACCAGTGAACTTGACCTTAATCGGATTGGGATTGCTGCCAATATTGCGGTCAATCTTACCGTTGTAGGGACGACCTTCGTTCACCTTCTCAGGGAACACGCCATCTTTGGGATGCAGGTACTCAGTAGAACCGTCGGGAAACACGCGGTAAATTTTGTAGTTCGAGATTTTGAATTTAGCCCGCAGTTGCTGGCCGCCCAAAGCGATGCACTGCTCCTTCCGGGGCAGATACAGCAGGTTGTCACCTTGACGCATGATTGCAGCGCCGCCTGTAGGCATTTCAAACACCTGTTCCTTGGGGCTAGTCCAAGTGATCGCGTACTTCTCTTCAACTAGCGCCTTGGTCAGCAAGCCGCCGGTGCTGCCGCCGAAAAGAGGGGGTTGTCCAGTGAGTTCTTCTGCCATAAACATATCCAAAGGATTTTTACGGCATCGTATCATCATGAGGCGACACCGCTGTCGAAATTGTAAGGAAAGTTAACAGTTTTTTGCCGATCGATCTCTTCTGATAATTGATAATTAGTAATTAATAATTGATAATTGGTAATTTCCACCCAAATTATAAAACAAAATTAGGCAGCACGAATTCCGAAAAAACAATCCCAAAAAAATAGCAATTATTCTGGTGCTTGTGGGGCACCCGAATAATCGCATATTCTCCCAATTTATCCCCACAGACGATCGAACAATTTACCGCCTCAACCCTAAGTCAAGAACCAATTAGGGTCATAGCCGCGCGGGATTTGGCTCAAAGCAGTCCAAGTTTCTTGATTGACAATCCCGTCGGCCTCAATCCCAAAGCTTTTTTGAAATGCGCGAACAGCTTTATCCGTCAAAGTAGCAAAGTCGCCGTCAACTTTACCGCCATAATGCTGGGAAGTTTTGAGAACTTCCTGAACAGTAGCGACTGCTTCCCCATAACTGCCGAATTTTAGTATCGGCATATTAACTGGAGCTCCAGTATAAAGCGCCTGCCAAGTCAGCGGCCCGACAATGCCGTCCGGCGACAAGAAAACCCGAAACTGAAACAGTTTCACAGAAAACTCAACTGCTTTGTTAAAAATTCCTTTAGCAGGATGCCGATAAAGTTGCAACTTGGTTAGCAGTTGTTCGAGTTCCAATACCGCTTTACCTTGAGAACCTAATTGTAGCTGCGGCTTTTTGGCCATAGGTTGAGTAGATTTCATCTGGATTGTAGGTGACATAATCGATTTTTCTAACCTCTAGGTTTGAGTATTCTTCTGGAAAAAAACTTTTTCCGGGCGAAACATTTGCATTCAAAAAATTTCACGAATCAACACTGGCGTCGGCAGTGCCTCAACAGATTCGAGCTACTTTTACCATCTCGCGACTTGTGAACAGGAGAGTTATACCATTTTAGATTTTAGATTTTATATTTTAGATTTGGCATGACTGATTACTATGGGGGTTTGCAGCTTACCTACAGTTTGATTCTTATTGTAAACTGGTATTAATTTTGGGCAGCATCCCTAGGTATTCCGTCGCCAAACCGGGTTTAAGACGGCAAGCGCATCCTGAATCTGTTTTGATACTTTCGATATTAAAGGTGAACACCGCGTGGTCACATCTCCTTTAAGGCTGATCTCACAGGGTGAGGATTGAGGCCGATCTCCTTGACCTTTGCATCAGAATTATTCATCTCTCTCTTCTCTTTCTCTGCGAGCTCTGCGTTCTCTGTGGTTAAATCCTTCCGATGCCATCGGCATTAATATTAGTCGTTAAGTCCGACAGGGGTTGAAACAAGAGCCTCATAGCTCAAGTCGTCTCAAGACGACTGTAGATTAGTATTTGATATCAAGTCCGGCGTAAATAGCCCCTCATATCAAATTTGTTAGCAGCAGATTTGATATCATGCCAGCGCAGCCGGATTTGATATCACTCGATCGCTACTTGCGCGCTCAGACGCCCACCAACCCGGTTTTTTACAGTATATTCCATGTAAATTTAGTACGGAGAAACCGGGTTTCGAGCAACAGAATCAGTAATCATGCGAGAACTGTAAAGAAACCCGGTTTCTGGGGTATACCTCATAAACCTTGAATACGCTGTATCAATTTAGTCTAAACAATCGGAATAGTAAAGTGAAATTCACTTCCTCGGTCTTTTCCTGCGGAATCTACCCAAATTTTACCGCCCCAGCCGGCAACAATCTGTTTGCAAATTGCCAATCCCAAACCGGTACCGCCGGCGCTGCGGCGCAAAGCTCCTTCTTCTTGATAAAATCGATCGAACACTACTTTTAAACTGTTCGCCTCGATTCCCCTCCCCGTATCGGCTACGAGCACTTCCACCATCCGAGAACCGTTGCATTTCGCTCTTATGGTGACGCTTCCTTGAGGTGTGGTGAATTTGCAAGCGTTGTCTAGCAGTTTGGAGAGCACCTCCACCAACCACTCTCCGTCAGCTTGCACTAAAGGCAATTCTGCGGACACTTCGGCGATAATTTCCGGTAACTGTCGATCGAGTCCGCCCCCCGATCGCACGCTGCTAAGGGCTAAATCCACGCATTCTTGCAGCGTCAGCGATTCTACATTCCATTGGACTCGCCCGCTTTCTAAGTGAGAAAGAGTTAAGAAATCCTGCACGAGTTTCCGCATTCTATCGGCATCACCAAGGGCAGTTTCTAACATGATTTGCCGCAATTCTGGGGGCATATCTGGTTCGGAGTTCAAACTTTCCAAACACACTTGAATCGTAGAAAGTGGGGTGCGGAGTTCGTGTCCGGTGATGGCAATTAGATTGCTGCGAGTGCGGTCTAATGCTTCTAATTGTTGGTTGAGTTCTTCTAAATGAGCGTAGGTTTCTGCTTGAATTAAGGCTGCTCCAAGTTGGGTGGCGATCGCCTCTACTAAAGCAATTTCGTCTTCTTCCCAAGGTAAAACCGCTCGGCACTGGTGCATTTCCACCATTCCCAAAACCCGCCCCTGATAAAGCACTGGCACCATTAACCAAGAGACAATTTGCCAATTTTTTACAGTTTTTTCCAGGAATTGTGTATTGACAATCAACGGGTGTTGTGCTGTGTCTTGGATGTAAACTCGCTCTTGCCGCGCCACCGCGTCGCTCCATATTTGATTTTCCTGCAACAGCCAAGTCTGATCCAGCATGGAACTAGCGCCCGGCCCCAAAAACTCGCGATCGATTTTGACCGCCACATCTGTTGCCTTGCACCGATAAATCAAACATCGGCTTGCCGAGAGGGCAGTGCCGAGTTCTTGGACTGCGACTTCGACGATTTCTTGCGGGTTGAGAGACTGCCGCATTGCCGTGGTAATTAAGTTTACCAGGCGTTCTTTGCGTTCCTGAGCGGCGATCGCGCTGTATGCTTTGAGCAGTTTGTGCTGGCCTGCTTGCAAGTAGGTTACTAAGCGTTCGGTAAAAGCATCGCTCAATTTTGGATTGGGAATTTTTGAGTTTTTTCTCGTACTTATTTCGGGTTTGGCGGCTTTGGAAGTGGCGGATTTCCTCGTTTTTTTCGGTGTTTTGAGTTTGTAAGTCGTTCGCGCTCGATCGATCTTTTCTGCCAATTCCGGGCGATATTTGACAATTCTATCGAGCAACAATGCGGCCGCTTTGGAGCTTACCTCGCGATCGAACGTCCAAATTCCTTCAAATCTGCGAGCTTGATCCATCAACAGTGGCCCGCGATCGTCCTGGTTGTCGATCGGCACAATTTTTTCTTGACAAATCAGGCAAGTTGAGTAGTGTTGCCCCAGTACCACTAAATGCCACTCTTTACTCAATCCGTCCTCCGGTTCAAACGCCACAGTTTCGTGACACTCCGAGGAATTTTTAAAGTCAGTTTCCGGTGCAGCCAGCACGTATACCTGAGAGGAGCGTGAGGCAATTCGCCGGTAGCGGTGAGCTTCCTGGCGGTAGAAGCGCTCTCGCTGAAAGCTGGCAATGACTAGCGGTTCGTCGTCGGAACCCGCCAAAACTAAGTCTTCCATCGCGTGAGACAAGGCTGTCATGGAAGATTTGAAATAAATTTGTGCCCGCAGTTGGGGCAAAGCTTGCAGAAGTTCTGCCAGTAGCGAAATAGGGACGATCATCTAGCCTTAAAAGTGCATTTTTGCCGATGACAAAACAGGATCGATAGGAGGTTTAGAGCGATCCCTTTTCAGTATCTGATACATTTATGCTTGATAACACGACTGTTTAAGTCATATCATGCTAGCCATATCATTTAGACGAATCTAAGCAGAGGTATGCCTCCAAGACCTTGAGTTCATCCCAAAGTCACCTGTTTTTACCTCTAGGTTTTGACGCCAACTCATCTATTCAGGCTTCGATTCGGGCGTTAGCACTCTCACCATTCAGACTTGTTAGGCACTGCTTGCGGATCTCTTGGATTATTATACTATTCTTGAGCTCTTTGATATCAGTGCTATCTTTATCGGTTTTTGGCGATCGATCTGGCTAATCGGCAATTAAACTTTCAAAAATCACAAGTAATTGGCCATTAGCTAAAAACTAACGGCCAATTATTTTGAGGACTTATATCCAATCTGGTTAGATTCGGAATGATGCCAAGGATGCTCGGAAAATTATTATTCCGATGAAGCGCGGAAACGATTTTCACCAAAATCTATGAAGAAAAAGGGTTTCGGACACCTAGCTTGTAAGTCCTATATTTTTTTTGAGGCATAGCGCCTAAGTATAAATGCTGCGGCTGTGGTTGTATTAGGCTAGTTCGCCCCCTTCGTCGCTGCCGCCCGGAGATGATTTGTAGAGAGCATCTAATTGTTCGCGGGCGTCTTGGACAGTCAGCGAACGCATCACTAAAAGCGGCTCATTGACTATGTTTCCGTATTCATCTAAAAGTTCTGGATGCGGTACCGGTTGAGAGCGAGGATAGGATGGGTAGGGATTATTTGCCCTGAACTGTTGAGGGCGCTGGGACTCCATACCAACGGTGACTAGACTGCGGATTAAGTTACCGACCGCCAGAAAGGCAAGAACGGTAAAAGCTAAAATATAAAGCAGGTGCAACATTATCTTCTCCTCCGGGCTAAACAGCCACACAGCAATTTACAAAAGTGTTTCAGCAAGTAATAACTTATTAACTGGAAATCTGTTTGAGGTTGTCAAGTGGGCCGCCACATTTCCCAAGGTTGGGGATTTGACTGCAAATTTAACTTGAACTCGCTTCCTTATTTTCCAGGGGGAGCTGACTGCCATGAGCGAAAGCGTGCCGATACTTGCCAGCATTCGGCGAGCAGTCTGTGCCACGGCATCAGTGCTGCTGTTTCAATCCCAACTTGACCTCCGGTTGCTTGAAATAGAGCTTTAGCTGCGCCTACTTCTTGCTGAGCCTGTTTGACTCGCGCCAGCAAGTCAGATTGATCTTCGTCGCCCAGAAAGGGAATTTCCTCAGTTTCTAAGAGCTTTGCCGATCGATCGAACCAGTAATTGAAATCCTCTAACAGCGGTTCCAGTAACGCTTTGAGCAATTCTGGCTCGGGCAAGTTGGAATTAAGCATGGATCAAAATTGGGTTATTTATCTATTATAGTCTTAGACGGTCTTTACAAATTGTAACATATTTCTAACAAAAATTTAATAATTTAACAACAATTAGCAGGTGGGTGTGAATAAATTAAACTATGCCAGCAGCGATTTTTGAGTCGAAATCCCCAAATTCTGCCAAATTAGGAATGAGAATTAAATAACTTGCATTTTTTGTAGGTTGGGTTGAGGAACGAAACCCAACGCTACGCGGGAATTGTTGGGTTTCGTTCCTCAACCCAACCTACGGAAGTTATTTAATTCGCGATCCTTAGTTCGCGAGCTCACGGTTGCTGAGAAAACAGGTTTTTTCATAGCAAGACGGGTGACAGCCCACCAAAATAGTAAAAAATCCGGTTTCTGAGAGTCGCAGTGCGGGACGCACTAAACGTTGCCACCATCAGGGCTGTTGCTGTAATTTCCCGGAGTGTCCCCCAACCTGAAGTCGGCGCTTACTGCCCCAATCTGAGTAATATAGAAGCAACTGCAACTAAATTAATTGCTAATTCAGCCGATGTCTAGCCCAGAATCCATGTCCCCTCCAGAAGAGTCCGTTAAGATTGAGTTGCCCCGCACGAGTGAGTCGGAGTCACTAAAAAAAATTCGCCACACCACCTCCCACGTTATGGCGATGGCGGTGCAGAAGTTATTTCCCAAGGCGCAAGTGACCATTGGCCCTTGGATTGAAAACGGTTTCTATTATGACTTTGACACTCCCGAACCTTTTACGGAACAGGATTTAAAAGCCATTAAAAAAGAGATGATCAAAATCATCAACCGTAAATTGCCTGTAATTCGCGAAGAAGTCAGCCGCGAGGAAGCGGAACGCAGAATTAAGGAGATTAATGAACCTTACAAATTAGAAATTTTAGAAGGGTTGATCGAACCGATTACTCTTTACCATTTGGGCGAGGAATGGTGGGATTTGTGCGCCGGGCCTCACTTGGATAATACCAGTGAGTTGAATCCAAAGGCGATCGAGCTAGAAAGCCTAGCAGGCGCTTACTGGCGCGGCGACGAAACCAAAGCTCAGTTACAGCGAATTTACGGCACTGCTTGGGAATCTCCCGAACAATTAGCAGCATACAAACACCGCAAAGAAGAAGCATTAAGGCGCGATCACCGCAAATTAGGCAAAGAATTAGGCTTGTTTATCTTTGCCGATCCGGTGGGGCCAGGTTTGCCTTTGTGGACGCCGAAAGGCACTGTTTTGAGAAGTATTTTAGAAGATTACTTGAAGCAAGAACAAATCAAGCGCGGCTATTTGCAAGTGGTGACTCCGCACATCGCTAGAGTCGATTTGTTCAAAATTTCTGGACACTGGCAGAAATACAAAGAAGATATGTTTCCGCTGATGGCGGAGGATGAGGAAGCGGCAGCAAACGAACAGGGTTTTGTGATGAAACCCATGAATTGCCCTTTTCACATTCAAATTTACAAAAGTGAATTACGTTCCTATCGAGAATTGCCGATGCGCTTAGCGGAATTCGGCACAGTTTACCGCTACGAACAATCGGGAGAATTGGGCGGTTTAACGCGGGTGCGCGGCTTTACGGTGGATGATTCCCACTTATTTGTCACGCCGGAACAGTTGGATGCTGAATTCTTGAATGTGGTGGATTTGATTCTGTCAGTCTTCAAGAGTCTGCAACTGAAAAACTTTAAGGCGCGTTTGAGTTTCCGCGATCCGAACAATTTAGAGAAATACATCGGTTCCGATGAAGCTTGGGAAAAGGCTCAAGGTGCAATCCGCCGCGCGGTGGAAACTTTGGGAATGAATTATTTTGAGGGAATTGGGGAAGCGGCTTTTTACGGGCCGAAACTCGATTTCATTTTCCAAGATGTCTTGGATAGAGAATGGCAATTAGGAACTGTTCAGGTAGATTACAATTTGCCCGAACGTTTTGATTTGGAATACGTTGCTGAAGACGGCATTCGCAAGCGTCCGGTGATGATTCACCGCGCTCCTTTCGGTTCTTTGGAACGTTTGATCGGGATTTTGATCGAGCAGTATGCGGGGGATTTTCCGCTGTGGTTAGCGCCGATTCAGGTGCGGTTGTTGCCTGTCAGCGCTGAGTTTTTGCCGTTTGCGAAGGAAGTGGCGGCGAAGATGAAGGCGTTAAATATTCGCGCTGAAGCTGATGAGGATAGCGAGCGTTTGGGCAAGTTGATTCGCAATGCTGAGAAGGATAAAATTCCGGTGATGGGTGTTGTGGGTGCGAAGGAAGTTGAGGCGAATAGTTTGAATATTCGGACGCGGGCTTCTGGGGAGTTGGGGGCGATTTCGGTTGATGAAGTGATTGGAAGGTTGCAGGCTGCTATTAGCAGTTACGGCGATTTTTAGGGAATTTTAATCGCAGATGCACGCGGATTAACGCAGATGATAGTTTGATATTGTCTGCGTTTTTCTAATCGATCGGCTAAAATCATATAATTAGGTAAATTAACAGGAGTTAAATTAATGGCTAATCCGTTTCCAGGGCAGGGTAAACGCATCTAAATTAAGTTGACAGAAAATCATATTTGTGCATGATTTGTTTTTTATAAAACAATTCTT
>NZ_JAUBOQ010000028.1:75407-101678 GCF_036700325.1 Microcoleus sp. Z1_B2 | reverse complement strand
TGTTGCTTGACCAGTTTTTGAACTAAGCTTTTACTGACGGAAAATATCGCTGCTGTTTTTCTGATCGACAGCTTCTGCTCGATATGGGCTGCTACTATTTTGGAGCGCAAATCTACTGAGTATGCTTTCATTGGTATATTATTTTTAGTCAATTCTATTGTACCTCATAACATCCGGAAGTGCTGTATATTGTATGTGAACATCGGTAGGGACAGGGAAATGCCTTGTCCGGCGCGGGGACGAGCACACGGAAATGCCGTGTCTCTACGGTTCGCTTTGACTTTTAATAATTTGGTATAAGATGAAAGATTGTAGAACCGATATCGCGTCTTCCTTGTGTAAGTTGTGTTTAAGTACAAAATGGTTTATAATACTTACCAGCGGTAAGAACTAGCTCCAAGTATTAACTGGGTTTTTCAACCTAAACTAATGTTATGTCCACTCTTTCTCTCAAGCACTTAGTGGCAAAACTTTCAAGAAAAGCAACGCTGCAAACTGTACTCATAGTTCCCTTTGTCTTGCAAGTATTTGCAGCGGTGGGTATTGTGGGATATTTATCATTTAGGAACTCTCAAAGAGCAGTGAATGACCTTGCGGCTCAATTGATGGGGGAGGTAAGCAATCGCATTGAGCAAAATTTGAGAACTTATCTGCAAACTCCGCACCAAATCAATCAAAGCAAGCTGGATGCGGTGAAACTGGGTTTTGTAAACATGAAAGACTTGTCAGCTTGGGAAAAGTATCTGTGGCGACAAGTGCAATTATATCCTTATATCAATTTTACGTCGATCGCTAATCAAGATGGAGAATATCGCACTGGCGAAAAGATGTCTAATGGCACTTTATTGATTAACGCATCGGGGCCTTCTACAAATTTTAATTTTTATTCTTACAATACTAATGATACGGGCGATCGCACGACAGTAGCCGCCTCCGTTAAAAAATTCGACATCCGACAGCACCCTTCCTACGCCTATGCGGCTCTAGAAGCCAAACCAACTTGGAGTTCAGTTTATATATCCTTCCTAGAACCCACCTTACTCCTCAGCGCGCTGCAACCAGTTTACAACAGCCAGAAACAGCTAGAAGGAGTATTAATTGCTGCTTTGCGTCTCGACAGTATCGGTCAATTTTTAAACAGCCTCAAAATAGGTAAATCTGGTCAAACTTTTATTATCGAAAGAAACGGCACGCTGCTGGCAACTTCCACAGCCGAAAAACCTTTCCGCACCCAAAACGGTCAAAAAGAACTGTTTAAAGTTACAGAAAGCAGCGACGCAGTAACGCAAACTACAGCTAAATATTTAGAAAGTCACTTTCAAAACTTGCACCAAATTACAAAATCGCAGCAAATAAATGTTGAAATCAACGGCCAGCAGAAATTTTTAAAAGTCCTGCCATTTCAAGACGACAAGGGTTTAGATTTGCTGATTGTCGTTGTCGTTCCCGAAGCCGACTTTATGGAACAAATTCATGCGGGCAACCGAACTACAGTGTTGCTATGTCTGGCAGCTTTGGGCATGGCAAGTGTGTTAGGAATTCTCACTTCTCGCTGGATTATCAAACCTCTTATAAAATTAAAAAATGCAGCAATAGCTTTATCTGAAGGACAATTTGACCAAACTGTCAAGCTCGATCGCTCCGACGAATTGGGCGTACTTGCCGCTGCTTTTAACAGCATGGCACAACAACTGCAAGCATCTTTTACTGCCTTAGAAACTAAAAATACCGAATTGCAGCGACTCGACAAACTGAAAGACGAATTTTTAGCCAATACTTCCCACGAACTCCGCACTCCGCTCAACGGCATTATTGGTATTGCAGAATCTTTAATAGACGGTGCTACCGGACAACTGCCAGAACCAACAAATTTTAACTTAGCTTTAATTTCATCATCGGGCAAAAGATTGTCTTCTTTAATTAACGATCTTCTGGACTTTTCTCAGCTAAAACACAAAACGATAGAACTGCAAATTAAGTCAGTCGGTATTCGAGAAATAGTCTCTGTAATTCTCACTTTGTCTCAGCCATTAGTAGGCAAAAAAAACTTGCAGTTGATTAACTCAGTCGCTCCTGAATTGCCGCCAATAGCAGCAGACGAGAATCGCTTGCAGCAAATACTTTACAACTTAATAGGCAATGCAATTAAATTTACCGAAAGCGGCAGAGTTGAAATTTCAGCAGAATTGGTAACGGGCAACGCACAATCACTGCCTAATTCCCAATTAGCGATTAGTGTATCTGACACCGGTATTGGCATCCCCGAAGATAAATTAGAACGAATTTTTGAATCCTTTGAACAAGCTGACGGTTCCACTGCTAGAGAATATGGCGGCACGGGTTTAGGGTTAACTGTTGCCAAGCAATTAGTGGAATTGCACGGAGGTAAAATTTCGGTATCTTCAACTGTAGGCGTCGGTTCCCAGTTCACCTTTACTTTGCCCGTATCTGAGAGTCAACCGGAATTTAGCAGCATACAGCCGCGTTTAACCGAGGGTTCTCCCATTTTTATCACTCCTGAACTAGCCCGCCAATCCTCTATAATAAATTCTCAGGTATCAGACAATAGCGAGTCGCTAGAAAGTGAAAAATTAAAAATTTTGGTAGTTGATGATGAGCCGATTAATATTCATGTCATCATCAACAGTCTTTCTCTAGCCAACTACGAAATTACTCAAGCGAGCAACGGCTTAGAAGCTTTAAATCTGATTGAATCAGGATTTAAGCCGGACTTAATTTTACTCGATGTAATGATGCCGCAGATGACGGGTTATGAAGTATGTCGAGAAGTCCGCAAAAAATACTCGCCTTTAGAAATGCCGATTCTGATGCTGACGGCAAAAAATCTAACTACTGACTTGGTAGAAGCTTTTAACTTAGAAGCCAATGATTATGTAACTAAACCTTTTATAAAAAAGGAATTGTTGGCGAGAATTAATACGCAAATTCGCCTAGCAAAACTGAATGCAGCCTACGGCAGGTTTGTGCCGCACGATTTTCTAAACTTGCTGGAAAAGCCGAGTATTATTGAAGTAAAATTAGGCGAACATCAGGAAAGAGATATGACAGTGCTGTTTGCTGATATTCGCTCGTTTACTGCGCTTTCCGAAAATATGACACCGGATGAAAATTTTACATTTATTAATACTTACTTGGGAAGGGTTAGCCCTGCAATTAGGAAAAATAACGGGTTTATTGACAAATACATTGGGGATGCAGTCATGGCACTGTTTCCTACATCCCCTGAAGATGGTGTGCGAGCAGCAATTGATATGCAGAAAGAAGTAAATCTCTATAACCAGCAGCGAGAAAAAAATGGCTTGTTTCCGATCGCGATCGGCGTCGGTTTGCACGCGGGCAATTTGATGTTGGGTACCATCGGCGAACGAGAACGGATGGAAAGTACGGTGATTGCTGATGCGGTGAATCTCGCGTCTCGTTTGGAAGGATTGACTAAGGTTTACGGCGCGGGCATTCTAGTTAGCGGTGCAATTATCGATCGCCTAGACGATCCAGAAAAATATAAGTACAGATTTGTCGATCGAGTAACGGTGAAAGGAAAGACAAATGCTGTGTCGGTGTTTGAAATTTACGATACAGAAACAGAGGAAAGCATTGTACTCAAGCAGCAAACGGCGGAGGTTTTTCAAGAAGCCCTCAATTTTTACTACGAGCAAAAATTTGTTGCCGCCCAAAAAGTATTTCAGAATATTTTACAAATCAATCCAGACGATCGGGTAGCAATGCTGTATTTCAAACGCTCTCGCAAGTATCGAATGTACGGTGCCCCGGAGGGGTGGTGTGGGGTGGAAACTTCGACAGAAAAATAGGGCGCACACTGCACGCCCTACTCTGTTTAACACATGGTTGCACAAACTTTAAAATATAGTTGTACAAACACCCAATTTATTCCAAGTTTTAGGGCCGACAATGCCATCAGCAACGATTTGTTGTTGGTTTTGAAAATTGATAACGGCTTGTTGGGTTTTCGGGCCGAATCCTCCATCAGTATTTAAAGAAAATCCCTTGGTGTTCAAGAGTCGCTGAAGGTAGCGAACGTCCTCATTTTGGGTGACACCATCGTTGCGTTTTAGTATGGGAAAATAACGGCAGGAAGGTAATTCAGTACGAATTGCGTTTGTGGTTTGCATGGTTTGATTCTCCATTGGTTGTTTGCAAGTTGTTTAAAAGTAGAGAAGTGGGGAAAAGATGTTAGTTAATAGTCCTGGATGCACTTTTAACGGGCATAAACGAGGTTTCGGCTTCGCTCAACCACCAGGTTTTTTAGCGTTTCTGGGGGCGAAAAAGAAGTATTGCAGTGAAACAACCCAGTTTCTTGCTACCCGTGCGCCTAGGATTAGTTAACTTGGATTTAACATCCGGGTTCACCTGTATAACAAGCGCCTAATAGACTCCAAGTTTGAGGGCCAACAATGCCATCAACAGCAATCTGATTTTCCTTTTGAAATCTGATGACTGCTTCTTCGGTTTTTGGGCCGAAGAATCCATCAGTTGCGACGGGATATCCGTTTTCAACTAAGGATTGTTGGAGATAGCGCACGTTTTGATTGGCAGTGGTACTATTATTTCGTTGCAGTGTGGGCAGTGAAGAGCAAAGAGGCAATTGAGCGTAAATTGAATTTGTGGTTTGCATGGTTTGATTGGGGATTAGTGGTTTGCAAGTTGTTTGAACTTGCTATTCCCCAGTTGTAGCTGTGGGGGGAAGTGCTTTAACAGTCGCTTTTTATAGTGACGCTTATTTGGGGTAGCTCAAATGAGTGACAGCCCGCTATCAAATCCGTTTTGTATAAAATAATTGTCAAAGGTAAACAGCAGCGAATTTCCATTTTTTATCAACTTTTAGCATCTTTGCCGGAAGCCCCACACCATACCTGTAGGGCTGTTGGTGTTGGGATGGATAGGCAGATTGACGTAGGGAAAGCGAGGCAATCAATCCTGTCACGGTGTAATCGCTCTACTCTTATATAAGCTGAGTAATGGTCTTTTCTATAGAGGAGGCAAAAATACTGTATTTAAAGCTAGTTAACCATGGGATCGAAAAGGGCGATCGAGAAAATTGGTTTGGGGTTGCGACTTTAACTTAGAAGTGATATCGTAGTATCGGTAGATAGTAGACTTCCGGCTGTCAAACAACTTGAGAATTGAATCAATAACAATTTCTGTAACTATCGGGTTAAAGTCGGAAATAAACTCGTCGGCGTTGAGATTTTCTCTAAAAAATTCCTTAGCTCGATCGCACTGATAGCGCATTTCGTCAAAGCCAACAATTTTTACCACAAACGTTGTCAGGGGCGAACTCTCCAAATCGGTATTAGAAGTGCTTTTAGCCCGCCCATTTTCTAATAAATTCAATACTTCCGCTTCTAAACTAATTTTAGGTTTATAAGGTTTCTCTATTTCTGGAAAAAAGCTTTCCAGGCGCACGCAGTTAGGAACTTGAGCCGGAATTCCTCCCATCATCATCGCCAGAGAAACCTCAATCCCCAAATCCGAAGAAAGAGCTTCTAGCAGGGCTAGGGCAGCCAGTTTGCACCCCAAATAAAGCTTCGCAATTTCGAGATTGTACTTAGCAGTAGTTTCCCAGCGCTGATAGGTGCGATCGTCTGGATATCCCTCAAACTGTCGGAAAATTATTTCTGGCTTGAGATAATTCAGAAAACCTTCCATCTTCACCAAAGCAACTCGGTAGTCGCGAACCGTGTAAAAACCCCAGCATATGAGATTGTGATTGGTTTCCGGCAGTAAATTCCAGGTATTTGCCAAAAAATGGGCTGAACTATGGTGAGCAAAACTCATCACATCCCGGTTAGAGATTCGCACAGCTTTTTTGACCGTTTCCCGCATTTCCTCGTCCGTTAAACTGAGGTTAAACAGGCTATTTATTGCTTGCAAGCGCTCATAAAGACGCTGGCTTACCGTTACTCCCGCATCGGCGGCACGAAACGGAATTGTTGCTTCAATGCAGCCGGCAATTTGAAGCAATTGCTCGCGTTTGAGAAATGGTTCTAGAGCTTTTGCTGCTACGACAGCGCTGAGAAATTCGTTTTGTCCAGCCAAAGGATTGAGGACTTCGCCCGGTACAAAATTGAATACCAGCATTACCATCTCGAAGGTAGCATCCGCAGGCAGTTCAGATTTATCCCGAATTTGTAGGTGTTGGTTAACCTCTTTTGCAACAGGAGTGATGTAGTAGCTGACGTTAAAGTTAATGCTGCGATCGACTTGTAGGTAGACGGTATCGTGAAATAAAGCTGCCAAAACCTCGATCGCATCTTCATCTCCCCCCACCTCAAAAATATGTTCGGGAGTGTGAAAAAACCGCCATGGCCCCATCATCGGCTGAACAATCAGTTCGGCAATCCGAGCGAGTTCACTTGGTTCGACTTTTGCTTCCAGGCGATCGATCGCCCAAATCAGCCTGTCTAAGCACTGTAAGTAGGCTTGTTTGCTATCCATCACAGTCTTTCCCAATAACATTACTGTCAGTCGATTTTAGATTTTAGATTTTAGATTTTCTCGACAGATGAATCTGGAAGCTGGAACCTTAGTCTAAAATTGTTAGATATCCACGACTGGAGTCCACGGCTTGTATCCGTTTTTGGGCGGGTCACGTCAGCCACCCGGCTGTTAGTTTGATTTTATCCTAGATGCGCCCCGGCTGTTTTTATTTGGGATTTATGAGATTTTGGTGGAATAATTTAGCTGCAATTTAGGAAGGAAATACTAACTAAAACTCAACTTAATTTCCGGTAGCTGACCTCCCCTGTTTTCCTAGTCTAATCAGCACAAAGTATGACAAGTAAATTACATAGATAGCTAAACCAATCATCCCCAACAATCCCAAAAATTGAGGGGTTGTATTAGGGTGAAACATTTGTTTGTAGAGCCAAGGTGGGTCTAACCAAATGCGGCAAAAAGGTTCGTCAATTACCTCAATTTGCGATTTAAAAGCACAGCTTAAGAAGGGAAGTTGAGCTAGAGCGCCCAAACCGCTGTAAACAGTAATCGCCCACCGCCAAGCTGTAAAAGCCAGTTTCAGGGGCGACTGCGGTCGATCGGCAATTTCTTCGTTTAAATCCTCCCAAAACCACAGACTAGCAGGAATTAATGCCCTCCCAATCACCGACGATACAAAGCTCACAGGCAGCGCAGCCATCATCAGGTAAAGTGTAATTGCCAGCAAACTCGCCACCCGCCAATAAATAATCGACAAACGGACGATCGCCTCAGCTTTTGCCACAACAGCCCAAATCAGCACTACCAGCGGGATCGAAATTGTTAATAACACAGACAACCGGTAATCCATCCACACTAGCGGTTGAAACCAAGGCCCGGTGGCTGCCAATAAAAGACTCAACATCTTTGGGAAAATATACTCACTTATTTGTCACAAATTTTACTACAAAAATGCTAAAAAATCAGCAACCAGAACACGGTCTTAATGTTTTAGTTACTGCTACATTTTCTAAGGTACTTGGCGCGCTTTGAAAGGTACTTGAGACACGATAGACGGCAATACGCTTGAGTTAAAACTGTTTATTCTTGAGATATCTCCTTCCCATCCTCGCCCCTTTTGGGGGACGCAAGAGCAAATTCTTGTCCCCCTTGGGGGGCGAGGGGGAAGCTGGCGGATTTGAACCGTATTGGGATAGAGGGCAAATCTCACCATTATTTCAAGGCTCAACCCCTAAAATAAAATTCTCCCGCGCCAAAAGTTAGATTTCGGCGCGGGAGGTTCGGCATAGAGCTAAATGGCTCGTTTATTCCTCGTAGATGCGGCACTCAGCAGCGTCAGGATTGTCGTCGCAAAATTTTTCAAAAGAATTCTTAGGTTTGACTTGCTTTTGGTGGGAAGCTTCTGCTTGCAGTTCTTCAACTGCGTCCCACGCCGCCGCGCATTCCCCGGAAGTTGCGCCCTTGAGGTCACAGACGGTACGAGCGCTTTCTAGTTCTTCTTCAATTTTCTCTTGGATGTTGACGGAGGGTGTTGTTGTCATAAAACTTGTTGGTAGGAAAGTGTAGGAGAATATGGTTGTCCCCGACCTATTTCTAGGTAATGTTAGCACGCGCCTTTGTTTAGTGAGCTTGTTCGGCTAACGGCACGTCCTTAACCCAAATAAAGATGTTTAACCGTTAACGACAGAGCAAGGGAGTAGCTAAGCAGTCGCTTGGTGTCATAACTCAAAAAACGTAGACTTCTAAAGTATACGGCGGGTCAACAGTGGTTTAAGTCTTAGGCTCGAAGCGAGCGTGTCTTTAGACCTGGGCCGTTGACCTTATTAAGTAAGAAAGGTTTTCTTTTTGGATGTTAGTTTGGGTGGGATTTGCTGTTTCGGTCTGGCGACTCCAGCTAATAATAGCTTGAGATGCGCTGCGGTTGCAGCAGCCCAGATAGAAACCATCCATAAGTACGATCGCAGTAGCCGTCTCTACTCCCTGCTTTACTAGCCCCTAGGCGGATTCTAGTCCACAGGCATCAATGTAGGTCGAGCCAACCTTACTTTTGATGAAAACATTACACGAGGTTGGTGTGTCAAACTGTATTGAGCTTTATCTTTTAAGATTTAGCTGAACACAGCATTTAACAGTTAACAGATTAAGGGGACTCTCATGTTAACTTATGTTAACACAAGAACGGCAATCGATGGGGAATCGATCGCCCAAGAATAGCGTCCCCCCAGTGGCCGGTTCCAGTTAGCCTAATGTATAGAAATAGTTTTATAGAGAAGTTTGCCTTATGTACACCCAAAACCAAATGCAATGGGTCAGCGCTTTATCAACCCGTCCCTCTTTGGAATCCGCCCTCAAAGAAGTTGTAGAACAAGCCGATCGCGACCTAGAAGGCCAGGCCGATTTAGCACTGATATTTATCTCGTCTGCCTTTGCCAGCGAGTATTCTCGGCTGATGCCTTTACTCCGAGAAATGCTGCCAGTACCCGCGATCCTGGGATGTGGCGGGGGAGGAGTCATCGGCACGAACCGGGGGGGCCTCACCGAAGAAGTCGAGGGATCTCCCGCAGTCAGCCTCAGTCTGGCGCGCTTGCCGGGAGTGAATGTCAGAACTTTTCATGTCGGTTCAGAAGAACTGCCCGACTTAGACAGTCCCCCGGATACTTGGGTGGATCTCTTGGGCGTGCCGGCCCAGGAAGAACCGCAGTTCATCATCTTGGCTGACCCCTTTTCCGCAAAAATTAACGATTTGCTCCAAGGGCTAGATTATGCCTATCCGGGCGCGGCGAAGGTAGGGGGACTAGCCGGGGGGGACGGTGCGGGCAGGGGCGCGGCGCTGTTTTGCGACTATCAGCTTCACCGAGAAGGGACGGTTGGGGTAGCTTTGAGCGGCAATATAGTTTTGGAAACGATCGTCGCTCAAGGCTGCAGGCCGATCGGGCATCCTTATCGGGTGACGGAAGGAGATCGCAATATTTTGCTGAAACTCGAAGAACAAACCGATGATATCGGCAGCGGGGGCATCGAGCGATCGCCCTTAGAGGCTTTGCGAGAGTTAGTTCAAACTTTGAGCGAAGAAGACCGAGAATTAGCCCAGCACTCGTTATTTGTAGGCTTAGTCAGCGATGAATTCAAGCTGAAATTAGAGCCGGGAGATTTTTTAATCCGCAATCTGTTGGGAGTAGATCCGAAAGTGGGGGCAATTGCGATCGGCGATCGAGTCCGTCCCGGACAGCGCATCCAATTTCACCTGCGGGACGCGCGCACCTCTGCAGAAGACCTAGAAATGCTGCTCGATCGCTATCAGCGGGCCGCCGAGTACAGTGGTACATCCAGCGTCGGCGCCTTGATGTTCTCTTGTCTGGGGCGCGGTGAAGGGCTTTACGGCGAATCGAACTTTGACTCCCGACTTTTTGGCCGATACCTCAAAAACATCCCCCTGGGCGGCTTTTTCTGCAACGGCGAAATCGGCCCCGTCGGCGGCAGCACATTTCTGCACGGCTACACCTCCGTATTCGGGATTTGCCGCCAAAATTCATAATTTGTCAACTGTTGACTGATGAGTGATGACTGTTGACTGATGACTGATGAGTGATGACTGATGACTGATGACTGTTAACAATCTAAAATCTAAAATCTAAAATCTAAAATCGCCTGATGACCAATAAATAAAAGCGGCAGTCGCCTGCCGCTTTTAGCTGTAACTAGATGTCTAGAAGCCTTAGAAACTAAAGGTTGTACGCAGGAGTCCGACCCAGATATCGTCGTTTCTGTTGTTGTGTTCGGGGTTCAAAATCACGTAAACGCCCGGTGTCACTGATACAAAGTCATTGACTTGGAAGCGATAGAAACCCTCTAAGTGATAAGAGGTGTTACGGTTTCTGGCGACATCACTTTCAGTAACTTTTGGCGGTACACCGAAGACAAAACCGAGGAGGTTGCCTTGCCGGCCAAAATCTCGCAGGGCCAAAGTGATAGCACCATTCTGGATCGTCGCGTCATTGCCGCCCCCCCGCAGTTGCTCAGCCTTCGTATAACCGTACCAACCGCCAATGTGAAAGCGACTGCTGGGTTTGAAGTTAACTTGCACGCCATAGTTATCTGCTTGAGTGGGTGCTTGACCGAAGGGCCGGTTAGCCAAAGAACTGCCGGTGCCACCCATGAGGCCAACATCGCCTGCGCGATTGTATTTGTGGGTGTAAGTCAGGCTCAAATTAAACGGGTTGCTAAAAAAGCCGATCTGACCCAAAGCGCTGAAAGAACCGTCGAAAACGCCCCTGCCATTTGCGGGGTTGGGAGCATCGCCCTCGGAGGCCAGATAGCCCGCAGTAGCTCGGAAGTTGCCCAAGTTGTAACTCATACTTGCGCCAGCTCCCTGCGGTCCGCGGTGTACGGCCGGGTTGCGAACTCCAAATCTGGATAGAGTGCCATTACCCGTAGCGTCACCAAAGGTACTAGTAGCAGGCGCGTCTCCAATTTCATTTAGGTCAAGTCCTCTAGGACCGACAAAGAATGTAGCGTTACCTAGCGGGAACCGATACCACACTTCATCTAGTGTGAAATTGTTGTTCTCAGCCCCATCCTGGGCTACGCGAGTCATGTTAGTACCCGTAATTGCTGAGTAGTTAGGGACGTTACCCGCTTGCAAGCGGGTTCTGAGCAAGTCTCGACCGGTGAAGCTGGTCAATAAGTTCAAGCGCACCCGGTAGCTGAAGTCGGTGACTGTTTTGTCGTCGTCGTCGTCAAGGCGGATACCCTCTCCGACAAAGGTGTCGGTGACGGCAAAAACGGCTTCTCCGAGCAGTTTGGTGGTAGTGGAGAATTGATTGGCTTCGAGTTCTGCGGTGCGAGCTTCTAGGCCGTCTACTCGTCCGCGCAGGGTAGCGAGTTCGGCTGCAAATTCTTCTTGCAGGCGTTGCAGGATGGCTAAGTCGTCTCGGGTAACTAAGTTACCTGTTGACCCAATTAGTTGGGTTATCTGGTCTAAGCAAGCGTTGACGCCGGCTGCAAATTCGTAGCGAGTCAGGGCGCGGTTGCCGCGGAAGGTGCCGTCGGGATAACCTACGATACAACTGTAGCGTTCGACTAGGGATTGCAGGGCTTGGAATGCCCAATCTGTCGGGCGCACGTCGGAGAGCTGAGTGACTGATGTCACCTGGGACATGGTTCCCGACGGTTGGGCCGGCAGTGCTTGGGGAGCAACAGGGACGATGGGGCCGCCCATTCCTCCGGGTACTGTCTGAGCAATTTCTACCTTAGTAGCTGGGGTAGTAGCTGGGGTGCTGGCGACTGCTGGCACTTCAATTTTCCCAGCAACTTCTGTCTGGCTGATTTGCTCTGCCAAGTCTGATGCTTGGGGCGAGGGTTCGGCAGTGCCTGCTGCTGCTAGGGGTTCAGTCGCTGCTGCGCTGGCCGGAGCGATTGGGGCTGCTAACTCGATGTCGCTCCCTGTTGTTTGCAGTGCTGTTTGCAGTGCTGCGGCGCTGGTTTCTGGTTCGATTGAGGCGATTTTTTCAGCGTCTGCTTCCTTAACGACCGGGGTTGGGGCCGCTTCGAGGCTGCTGTTTAAAGCCAGGTTTTCTGGGGCAGCAGGGGCTGCTGCAACTGGTTCTGCAACTATTTCTCCAACTATTTCTGCAATTTTTGACTCAGATGACTGAGCTTTAGCTAGTTGGTTGGCTTCAGGGGTTGCGGTCGCTTCTGCGGCGATCGCAGTGGCACTCATGACTGATGATAGCCCCAGAATTGCCGGGGATACTAGCAGTAAATTCCAAAAAGTTCTGTTCATTTTCCTCACACCTTCACACTCTATTCAACTCGACGAGCAGCAATTCCCAACTGCTAATTTTTGTGGTTGCTTGCCTGTTGACAATAACTGCCAAAATAGAACCTATCCATAACTGTTGATTCACAGTAGGCGTGTCTACTTCTGCTTGAACGTAGGGGCTGGGCCCTTGTACCCCCAGGCATCAATTCAGGTCAAGCCCACATTACTTTACGGTTGATTATACCATCACCTGTTAATTTCATCTCTCGATCGCCAGATTTGCTTGAGTTGCTCCCAGGGCGATCGATAACTGGTTCTACGGGTTCAACCACAATCTGCCTGTAACTGACAACTGCCCAGAGTCCTCGGTTACGCCCGACTTAACAGACAGTTATAGGTAGGATTGTGGCTGCTTGTCGCATCCCTTATACAGCTTTATCTCCTATAATGTCAAGGTTTTTAACCTAAGTTTAAACCTCGCGACCCGGCACGGGCTATTTTCCCGCCATGAGTGGGGAACTGAGACTTAAAGTCTGGTAGATTGACCCGATCCAAACCAAGGTTCAGGCTTGACCAATTTTGGTTTTTTGAGGCCCGCTGCCGTCGGGACTTGCCAGGACGATCGCCCTTTTTGAGACGGCTCGTCGGCGGATTTAATTTCCCGCTACTTTAACACAACTTTTTTGTTGTTTGAGTACGACTGAACTGGTAGTGCTTGACAATTCCCGCATCCAGGATACCCGCCACGCGATTCATTCCGAAAGCAGACTCAGGATCCAGAAATAAAAAACCTGTATCCGATAAAGGAACCCCCGAATTTATCTCGCGCAAGTCAATCTAAAATCTAAAATCTAAAATCGATTGACCCGCTGTTGGCGCAGGGAAAGCTCACTTGCTTGACCGATCGACTATGCCCGATATTCCTAGCGGTTTGAACGATGTTTTTGCCTAGGGACGATCGCAGGAGTTTAGTGCTAAGCTGGCTAAAATGCCAAACTCAAAAATAGAGCTGCTGTCAGAACAAAAAACCGAAACGCTGTGGGTGGGCAAGTTATACCATTTTCGATTTTCGATTTTCGATTAAAGAATTGGAAATAACTGATGACATACAAGTTGGAAACATCGGCATACACTTGCATTATTTTGGGTAACTGGTATTAGTAAAAAAGTGAGGTTTTATGGAAGATTTTGGTATTATTATTGCCTGCTGCGACCAAGATTATCTGTTTGCTAAGGGTTGCTGTGCTAGCATCCGCTATTTCCTGGGAGATGTGCCGATTTGTCTGTTGATTGACGGTACGTTTTCTGTGAGTGCTTTGGAAAAAGCCTATGGGGTGCGGGTTATCGATCGCACAACTGTTTCTGAAGAAGTTCTCAGGAAAAGAAGTTTTGGTTGGGGCAAAACTAAAATGATTGCTTTCTGGGAAAGTCCTTGGTCAAATTTTATGGTTTTGGATGCCGATACGATCGTCTGGGGCGATGTTCTCAAATTGGCTAACTTTCAAGAGTTTGATTTTATTGTAGACAAGCCTTGTTACGATTACCCGGATGCGGAGATTTCGGAATTTTTCTTTGACATTCCGGGCGTTGAGAAGCATTTCCCGAATTTTCGTTGGTCGGAATCGCGATCGAACTATTTCTGCACGGGTACTTTCTTTGCTAAGCGCGGCGTTTTTAGCTTGGAAGAATACGTAGAAATTTTAGATTTTACGGCGGCAAATCCGGGGATATTTAAGTACGGAGAAATGGGGTTTTTGAACTTTATGATTTTCCGGGCGGCCGGGGAAAATCGACTGCGGGTGCAGAATGTGGATATGCAGTTGTTGGTGCCGGATTTTGACCAAGATTTGCTGAGGAAGCAGTTTCCGGTTGAGTCAAGCGGGCCTGGGGGCGATCGCACTCAGGCGACGGTGATTCACTGGTGCGGGCCGAAGCCGACTTTATCTACTGGGAAAGTTTACTCGGAACCGATGAATTTTTGCCGCCGCAAGTGTGAGGAGGATGTTTGGAACCGCACGGGTTTGGCTGCCGAGATGTCGCTGCAAGTTGAGGATTTACAGCGATCGATCTACGTGTATAAGAATAAGTTTAAGAAGAAGTTTCGGCAGTTGGCGGGCAAGTAAGTAGGATTTTTTAACCGCAGATGTCAGCGGATGAACGGGGATGCACGCGGATTTGGGCTTACCCTTCGAGGGGTAAAGTTGGCCCGGCTGGGGGTAAAACTTGGCGGTGAACGCTTACTTTGTGGCTTTCCCGCTGAGTTTGCATTTCGACGGCGATCGCCTCAAATTCGACTTCCATGCAGCCGTAGGGAATCTCTAACTCGACACTTGCTCGCACATTTCCCAACCCGTTAGCTTTAAATTCGGTAATCCAGCGAGGCCCGTCGAGAATCAGGTAGGTTTGGCGATCGTACACCCAAACTTTCACATAAATCCGGGGCATTAATTCCGGGAGTTGCACTTGCACTTTTACAGCCTGGCCCGCGATGATTTCGGCCCGCGGCAATTCCAAAATCGGCATCGGTACTAACTCGTCTTCTGGCAAAACGTAGGGAGTTGGAGGAGTGTCTTCTGTGGCGACTATTCTGGTTTTTTGAGCAACTTGTTTCGGCTGCGGGGGTTCGTCAAAAACGACAAATTCTCTGGCTTCTGGGCTAGTAGATTTGGGATCGGAAATTGTTTCGCTGGTTTCGGGTTGCTGCTGGGTTGGGCTGCTTTCTTCCACAACGGCAATTTCGTCGCTGCTATTGGTGGCGGCTGTTGGATTTGGTGACAGGGTGGTTGCTTTCAGCCAGTCGGGGGATTCACCGTTGCTGGCTAGGGAACTCAGTCGCGACCAAAATCGACTTTCGACGTTTAAGGTTTGAAATGCCTGTTTTGTGGGTGCTGGCGCGGTTTCTGGGGCGGTTGTTTCTAATTCTGGGCTGTTTTCGGGTTTTTGGTCGATCGCTCCGATTTCGGCTGTTTGAGTGGGATTTGAGATGTCTGAGGGTTTGGTTTGTGGGTCGATCGACTCTGGGGCAGTTTGAGGCGAATCGGAGATTTCCGACAGCAATTGCGATCGGCTGCTGTCGGGGAGTTTGTTACCGAATGCGGGCAATTCTAGACCGCCTGCACTTGGGGTGTGACGCGAAGCCAGTAGAGGGGGTAGGGCTTCAGTGGTTGGGACTTCAGCAGGGGAGGGAGGGTCTAAGGATTTTTCTACTAGCTTGAGGAAGGATATATTTTTGGCGCTTCCAGACGGTTTTGAGGCTGTTGGGGAGGGTTCGGCTTGATGCTTTTCTTCGAGGAAATTGTCTTTAATTTCCTCTAGAAGGTGCTCTAAACGGGCTGTAATTGTGAATAGTTTGGTGGCTAGGGTGACGCCGCCGCTGCTGAGAATTGCTTCTCCTAAAATGAGGCGGCTTTTACACTCGGTTGGGATGTAGGTGACGCAGGCAAAGATGCAGGGGGGAACTTGTTCTGGCATTGGCTGCTGGATTTCTGCGAGAATTTTTGAGGTTTGGGGGTCGCGCAGGTAAATTTGCAGTTGTGCTGAACCGATGAGTTGTTTGAGTTCTAGCGCTTCGGAGTCGGGGATGAGAGTTGCTGTTTTTCTGCTTTGTTGGGGGTGTTGCGGGTTTTGGGGAATGTCGATTTTGCCGGAAATGATTAAGGGGCGACCGAGTTGGGTGACGAAGGTTTCTCGATCGAGGTGGAGGAGGAGTTGGACGCCCGGTTTTGGTTCGGGGGTTTGGGGAATAGGAAATTGGTAGATTTTGGTCTGCTGCGGTGCTGAATCGGCTGCTGGGATTTGGGTTGGTGCGGGGCGATCGACCGGGGAAGCGATTTGTGGGGCTGCGCGATCGATCGGTACTACGTTTTCTGAGTCTGCGGCGGAAGCTGGGGGTTCGAGGTCGATCGGCGGTAGCGGTTCGGAGGTTTCCGATTCTGCGGGCAATACTTCTAACTGAACGCCGTACTGCCAAGGTTTTAGTGGTGTTGCTTTGGGATCTGGCAAGCAGGATAGTTCCCACAGTCCGGGTTTGAGCCTGGTGTAGGGAATGATCACGACTAATCCTTCGGGGTTGGTGCGGGCCGATCGGCTTTGGACTTTCCGCTGCGCCCCTTGGTCGAAGGAGGTATGGGTAACGCGAATTTCGATGTCGGTGTTGGGGTGCTGAATGCGAGCAACCACGCGGTATTTACCTTCTAGAATTTCCACGTCGGAGGTTTCTAGGGGCAACCAGGCGCGATCGCCCTCTTTCTGTAGCAAAAATTCTAATTTTTTCATCTTTCTTTCCCCTTGAAGGCTCCCGCTTGATTCGTCACAGGTTGGTGGTGGTTTGTTGAGCGACAGCTACAGATATTAAATTACTTATGTTTTATAGCCTATCACCACTGTCGGTCAAGAGGCCCACTTACCAAGGACTGCCGATTATGCTGAATGCTGCCCAATAATAGGGATGGGATAAATCTTTGCTGTCGAGTTTGGGGATGGACGGGGGCAATGGAATGTCGCCTCGCGCACTTCGCAGTTGACCGCCTTCGATCGTCACTTTGCCTTCGATCGCAGCGATTTGTGCTTGCCGCATTGCTTCAGCTTTAATGATTGGAGGGTCGTTTGGCCTGCGGATTCTTAACTGCTGGTAAAACTCTGTCATCAGGGCGAGAGTCCCCGCATCGCTGACGTACCACAGGCTGGCGAGGGCTGATTTTGCTCCCGATTGCAGCGCTAAACCGGCAAATCCGAGTTCTGCTTCTTTGTCTCCCAAGGCGGTTCTGCAGGCGCTTAATACTAATAGTTCGAGGGGCGGATTGTTCCATTTTAAATCTCTCATTTGATCGAGACCGAGTTGGGTGTCCCAAAATTGAATGTAGGAGTTATTTGGGGTTCCTGGGCGGAATTCTGCGTGGGTGGCAAGGTGGATGATTCCGTATTTTTGTTGCAGTCGCTGGGATTGCAAGTTTACTAGGGTGAAGTCTTGGTTGAGAAAGGATTGACCGGGCCACTGTCGGGCGATCGCGCCGAGTTCTAATGGAACTGCTGGCAGCGGTTCTTTGTTCGCCGTTTCTGCGAAATCTGATGCTCCCATTGCTAGGACTTGCACGTTTCTGATGTCGGTGTAATTGCTGTCTGTGAGTTTGAAGGCGGGGATGCGGGCGAGGCTGTATTTTTGGATCAGAAATTGCTGTCCGTCGTGCATTGCTGCTAGGGGTACGGTTCGCAAACCTGCGCCGACGCAGAACAGCAATGTTTCAATTTTTGCTGTTTGCAAATCTGTTTCTAGGGGTGCAACTATCCATTTGTAGAGTTGTTGGGCTGGTTCTAGATAGGTGGTGGTGTTTAGTTTTACGGGGTTGGTGATTTCGCTACCGAATTCTTGGACTACTGAGAGCAGTTTCTCTTGTTTGGCTTCGGGGACGCTGCGGAGAATGGGCGGGCGATCGGGCAATATTAAGATTAATTCTAGTTGGTCGGTGCGGGGGATAGCGTAAATTAAAGCTGGTTTTTTCTTGGTTTGAACTGCTAGACGGGAGAGAGTTTTTGATATTGCTTCGGCCGTTTTCGCACGGGTTTCAAAGTCTTGTTCAAAGTATGTTTGATACTCTTCTTCCCAGCTTTCTTCGATTCTGGTTACGGCTTCGGTGAGGTTTCCCCGATCGAGCAAATTTCTCATTTCTTGCCCGCCCGGCCCGCCCTGGTCTGTGTTTTGGGCAATTGTAGCGAGGTTCGCGGTGCTCCAGCAGAAAAATATTGCTATCACACAGTAAAAAATAGCTTTTTTAATTTTTTTCTGAGTCGTGTGTTTTTGGCGTTGCTGCTGGGATTGGTACTGCATGATTTTGGGGCGGTTAATAGCGCCGTTGGCGGCAGCAGTTGGCAGACGTTGGGATGTGGGTGGGAATTTTGACCCCCTCGCATCCAGGATACAAGCCCCCTGATTCATCCGTCCAGAAATAAAAAACCTGTATCCGAGAAACTTCCCCCCCGAATTTATCCGTGGGGTGAATGCTTCATTCAATTCTTTAATCTAAAATCTAAAATCTAAAATCTAAAATCGATTGACTGTGCTGGCGATCGCCGCACGATTATAGCATTCAAGAGCAACCGCAAATATCTACCGTAGGGTGTGGATACCAGCAGCAACAGAGGCCGCACGCCAAGAAATTGACCATTTATGTAAAAGTTTGTAAATTATGCAGGGGTTTTGCATAAACAGGACTTACGCAAAAAACTGAGATGTTGCACCATTTTCAATAATCCTTTTATGAACAGGCTTTCCGGCCTGTTCCACAAAAAATTCATCTTTTGTGGAACGGGCCGAAGAGCCCGTTCTTAAGAATGGTGCAAGATGTGAGTTTAACCGGCATTAGCTATACGGGCGTCTTTGAATTTTTGCGACACATCCGCACTTCTCAGGTTGAATCGAGTTTTGTCTTGGTATTAAGTGAGGAATACCCTGCATCGATCGCCGATATATTGAGTTACCTCAGTAGATATATTCTCTGTATTTACTTATTTTAAAATAGTTATATTTTTCGCCCCAACTTACTTAAAGCTCGACTGGTTAATTGTTTGGTCTCGGATATCTGCCAGGTTATTTCGTACAATTCGTCGAGACTGCCTTTTGCCTAAGATTTTGCATGAAAATCTCCTAGTTTTTTAGAATCATTGGCGGCGGTTGCCAAGAATTGAGCAACATAAATAAAAACACTTAATTATTTAGAGAATTTTACGCTAGGCGGGCGATCGCTTTTTCCTTCTTTTCTCCTAAATAAGTAAAGCCTTCTTGCTTTTGTTATAGATTGTGTGCGATCGAACCAGATCAAGTGCGTTAGCGCAGCCCTCGAAGAGGATCGCGATCCGATTGGGGGATGTGTCTTAGTATTTCTTCACATATCCTGATTTCGGTCTATGATATATGCCTTATGGCGTATTTGTGTTTAAAGCCCGTTACCGCGTACCGCTGATGAGTCAATCAACCAATTCACCGCTATCCCAACCAGTTTCTCGAAGAACCGCCCTCAAATTCCTCGGAGTCGGTGCCGCAGGCGGGCTGCTGGGCTACTCTCGGTTTTCCAAGCCAGAGCCCGCCGTTTTTGTGCAAGATTCTCTTGACTTGCCGCGAATGCTGAATAACCGCAAAACCGTTGCAGTTGTAGGCGCAGGCTTAGCAGGGCTCGCCTGTGCTTACGAGCTATCCCAGCGAGGTTTCGCCGTAACATTGCTCGACAAATCGCCCCAACTCGGCGGTAAAATTGCTAGTTGGCCGATACAAGTCGGGAACGAAACTTTTATGATGGAACACGGTTTCCACGGTTTTTTTCCGCAATACTACAACCTCAAAAGTGTGGTTGAAGAACTAGAAATTACCGATAACTTTATATCTTTAGAATCCTACGCCGTTCTGTTTAGAGACGGCAAATACAAACCCGAAGTTTTCCGTCCCAACCATTCAGCTTTTCCCTGGAATATAGTTGACTTGGGGATATCTTCTCCCAATCGGCTCAAGTGGGGAATCAATCTTACAAAACCCGCTCACTGGCAAGTATTTCGAGAAATCGGCGGTTTTCAAACTCAAAAAAGTTTTGCTCGCCTCGACAATATATCAGTAGCCGACTGGGTAAAAGGTGAATTTCCGCGCGGACTTTATGACTTGTATTTTCTGCCTTTTGCCAAATCCAGCCTCAACGCTCCAGACGAATTGAGCGCGGGAGAATTAATGCAATTTTTTCACTTTTACTTTTTCGGAAATCCAGAGGGTTTAGCATTCAACGGTACGCGACAAGATATGGGTACGAGTTTGGTGCAGCCTATTGCCAGAGCAATTGAAAGCAAAGGCGGCAAAGTATTGACAGATGTCGCAGTCAGTGAAATTCGCTGGGAAAACGGCAAGATTGATTCTCTGAGTTATCAGTCAGGAGACGTGCAAAGTAAAATACCTTTTTGGGTGAAGCGAAACAGGCTATTAACTGATAGCAACTCTACCGAATATTTCGGCGCTGGGGACAGCGTATTTGCCGCCGCACCGTCGGGAAAAGAGGCAATTTCTCTGAGCTGCACTCACCAAGGCTGCACAGTTCAGAAACAAAACGACGGTCAATTTCACTGTCCTTGTCACGGGGCAGTTTTTGATGCCGAAGGGCGAGTTGTCAGCGGACCTGCTCAGCGGGATTTGCCTCGATTTAAGGTAGTTGATGAAAAAGCCGATGAGGTACAGTTGGTCTCCGCCGCGACCACTTCCAAGACGCAAAATTTGGGAGAAACATTGAAGGCTGATTATTATGTTTTGGCGGCCGATGTTCCGGGGATGCAGCATTTGTTTAGTTTGGCTAGCGGTGAGGTGAATTCGCAGGTGCAGAGTCGGATCGAGAGTTTGAAAATAGCCGATCCGTTTGCGGTGGGCCGTTTTTGGTTCGATCGCGAATTTCCCTGGGAACACAGCAATTTCAGTTCGCTTTCCGGCTACAAACTGACTGACAGCATTACGCTTTACCACCGAATTCAGGATCAGTTCATAGAGTGGAATCAGAAAACTGGCGGTAGTGTTGTGGAACTGCACGCTTATTGTTACAAGGAGAAAGAATTTCCGAATCAGGAAGTTTTGCTGGCGACTTTTGAGCAAGAATTGTACGAAATTGTACCGGAATTAAAAGAGGCAAATATGCTGCACCGGGAATTGGTAAATCAAAAGAATTTCTCTGGATATCCGCCCGGTAGTTATGCAGAAAGACCAGAAACTTGCTGCGCTGTTCCCAATCTTTTGTTTGCGGGAGATTGGGTAAAAATGCCGTTTCCGTGCGGTTTAATGGAAAGGGCAGTTAGCAGCGGTTTGTTGGCAGCTAATGCTATTTTATATCAGGAGGGTTTGCAGAGGCGAGCGCTCTTGACGGTGAATCCCGAAGGCGTGTTAAAAATCTAAGGTTTGCAGTGGGGCGGGCTTTATAAATCGTCAATCATCGGCTGGTATCCTCGGTGAAACCCGCCCCCAGCCCTACCATTTTAGATTTTAGATTTTAGATTTTAGATTTGAAGAAATGGGAATGACTGATCCAATAAGGGTTTAGAGGTTTCCTACAGTTGCATTCTTTTTTTAAGATTAGTTACGGTTTGCGGGGGTGGTTTCGCTGAGGGGAAAAGGCAGAGCTTGCGAACCAAAAAAATATCTGCGTTAAGCGGGGTGGATATGCGGTTAAAATATTATTGAATGAGTATAAAGCAATAATAAATGCTAAATAGTAACTGCAAAGTTCGCAATAAATCTGTAACGTTTGATGCTTTTGCAACAGAATACGATTTCGTGACCTCGTTGCAAAACCAGAACGATTTCTTTACTAACAACCTATCTGTCAGCAAAGGTGCAGTATTAGATATTGGCTGCGGTTCGGGAATTCTTGCTTTTGAATTAGCCCAGTATTACGATAATGTTGTAGCCGTCGATTTGTCAGCAAAAATGCTAGATATAGCGCGTCAAAAACGCTCAGCACCCAACATCGAGTACATCCAAATGGATGCCAGTCAATTAGCGCTCGATCGCCAATTTGATTTAATAGTTAGTGCTGCTACTTTTCACCACCTGCCCAACCTCCCCACCACCCTCTCAACCATTAAAAAAATGTTAAATCCGCACGGCAAAGTCGTCTTTTTAGATAATATTTCGGAAGTCGAAACACCTGCTACAATAGGCTACATATTAGGTGCAGCGAGAGATTTTAATCCCGACTGTTCCACCTACGGATTTCGCAATGCTTTAAGACTATTAAAATTTAGATTGTCGCCAGGGTGGTTGAAGCATTTAGCTAGCGATAGGTATTTGTCTGAACGGAGATTTAGAAAAATTTACGGTCGTTGCTTTCCGGGCTGTTATTTTGTAAAATTGGGTTGTTTTATGGGCGTAATTTGGGAATATTTGTAATGCAAAACAACGCGATAAAATCGGTAGCTGGAAAAGGGGAAAAAACTCACATCCGCCAGTTGGGCATTAATCTCGATCGCTGGTATGCGATCGCCCGCAGCAGCGAGGTGCAAACTCAGCCGCTAGCTGCGAAAATCTGGAATCGGGCGATCGTACTTTTCCGCGACAGTGCAGGCAAAATCAACGCTTTAGAAGATAGATGTCCGCACCGACAAGTTAAACTCAGCCACGGCAAAGTTAAAGGCGATTTAATCGAATGCGCTTACCACGGATGGCGGTTAAATGCAAGGGGAGAATGTGCCGAAGTCGATTATTTAGCAGAAAATCAAAAGCTACCTAACTGCAAAATTCGCTCCTATCTAGTCAAGGAAAAAAACGGTTTTATCTGGCTGTTTCCCGGCGACGAAACCCAAGCAGAAAAAACTCATTTACTGGATTTGCCAGAGTGGGAACATCTCAATTATATTGCCACTGTTTCAGTCATCGACTGTCAGGCACACTATTCATTTTTAATTGAAAACTTGATGGATATGTACCACGGGCACTTGCACGATGATTGGCAAGCTTGGGCAAATCCAGTGTTAGATACTTTAGAAGAAAACGAGCATCAAGTAACTGCTCGCTATCAGGCACAAAGTTATTACAAAATAGATAAAATTTGGTCAATTTCTCAGTTATTTTTTAAGTCTTTGCGCCGACTGCACCCGGAACCGCTAGAGGTGAGTTATGTTTACCCGCACTGGGTTTCAACTTTGGGAAGCGACTTTAAGATTTACTGCTTGGTTTGTCCGGTGAGCGAAACAGCAACTCGCGCTTATTTAATTCATTTTACCTCATTAAATGCGTTTTGGCGGCTGCACAAATTGCCTGTTTGGTTTCGCAGGTTTATCAAAGATAGTTGCTTCGGCGCGGCTCAAAAGTTATTAGATGGTTTGGTGCGGCAGGATGTGTTAATGATTGAAGAAGAACAGCAGGCTTTTTTGCAGAATTCAGAAAGAAAAAGTTATGAATTAAATCGGGCTTTAGCCAGCGTGCAAAAGTTGATAAGAAGTCAGGGGGAAAATGGGTAATTCAGCCGCAGATTGAAGCCTACAGCGGGACGAATGAAACCAGCCTGCACAAGCTAAGTTGAGAGTTCGCCTTTCCAAGCTTGAGCATGGTATTCTAGCAGCAAGGAAAATTGACTTTCGGGAAGCAATTACCAACCACACCTAACACAGGAACCAAGCATGAACCGTGTCAGCATCAAGGGTGAGGAACACCCCATTAGGAAAATCTTTAGCGATGACTTTATGTTTACCATTCCCCTCTACCAGCGTCCCTATGCTTGGACAAATGAGCAAGCTGGGGAACTGCTGGAAGACCTGCTAACATCATTGGGAGATGGTAACGACACGATTGATCAACTCAACCCGTACTTTCTAGGCAGCATTGTTTTGATCAAATCTGGGCCGCCAGAGGCTGAAATTGTAGATGGTCAGCAACGTCTAACAACTCTCACCATACTACTAGCTGCTCTCAGGGAATCATTGCCAACACAACACGCCAATGACTTGACCACTTATCTATACCAAAGAGGCAGCTTAATCGCGGGTATAGATAATCGTTACCGTCTGACTTTGCGCGAGCGAGATGCAGAATTTTTCAAGGAATATATTCAAAATGAAGGTGGTATTAACAAGCTCCAAAAATTAAACAATGCTGAGCTGATGGATACTCAGAAGCTTATTAAAGAAAATGCACATTTATTCTTGCAACGTTTGCAGACTATCGCTGAATCCCACCGTATACGTCTTGCCCAGTTCATCATTACCCAGTGCTTCTTGGTAGTGGTTTCTACGCCTGACTTTGACTCTGCTTATCGGATATTTTCTGTGTTGAACAACAGGGGATTGGATCTCTCCATAACTGATATCTTGAAAGCGGACATTATTGGAAAAATACCCGAAAGCCAACAAGAAAAATATACTAAAAAGTGGGAAGATACCGAGGAGGAGCTGGGACGCGAGTTATTCAAAGACTTGTTTTCTCATATTCGGATGATTAAAGAAAAGAAAAAACTTAGCAAGAGTATCCTTAAAGAGTTTCAGGAAAACATCAATCCTGCGGCAGGGTCTCAGCAATTCATTGATGAAATTTTAGCTCCTTATGCTAAGGCTTTTTCGGAAATTCACAACTCAACCTATGAAAGCGAGCGGCGTGCCGAGGAAATTAATCAACTATTTAAATGGTTAAACAAAATTGAGAATGTTGACTGGATACCGCCTGCCATTTTCTACCTATCGCGTAACCGTAATAACCCCGATAATTTGGTGCGTTTTTTTACAGATTTAGACCGCCTTGCGGCAGGTTTAATGATTGTCCGCGCCAATATTAATAAACGGATTGAACGTTACAGCAGATTGCTTACTGCTATTGAACAAGAGGAAGATTTATTCAATTCCAATTCACCGCTCCAGTTTACTCCTGAAGAGTCAAACAATATCCTTAGAGTCCTCGATAGTGACCTTTACCTAATCCAAAAAATTCGTCTTTATGTTTTGCTGCGCTTAGATGCTGCCCTGTCAGAAGGTGAAGCATCTTACAACTTCTCCAAAATTACTGTCGAGCACGTACTTCCCCAAAATCCAGGGGCTAATAGTGAGTGGATGAATTGGTTTCCTAGTCAGGAAGAGCGCGATCAATATGTACATCGTCTTGGCAACTTAGTTTTACTATCTGGTGCGAAAAACACTCAGGCAAAAAATTATGATTTTGATGTGAAAAAGCAGAAGTATTTCACTACTAAAACGGGCGTTTCACCCTGTGTGCTTACTACCCAAGTGCTGCGGGAACAGGAATGGACGCCAGAAGTAATCGCTCGACGGCAGAAAGAGCTGATTAATGTTCTCAAGAATCTTTGGCGCTTATAGGATAATTGAATTTGATATCAAATCGCTCTTATCTGTCCATCAGCACAAAACCATCTGCGTCCATCTGCGGTAAAAAAATCTAAATTCCGCCAGCACAAACTTTACTTTTTAGCCCGCTGCTGCTGGTAAACGCTGACAACTTTATCGGCATAAGTAGCAGTGGCGCCACTTTTGCAAGCTGCGGATTCGCCAGTCATCCACCAGCAAGCGGCGCGGCGTACAGCGGCTGTTTCATTGTTGCTGCTAGCTTTGTATTCGTCGCGCAGCAAATCGCCCACGATACAGGTAACAATTGATTTGGCTTTTGTCGCGTCAGCCTCAAATTGTTGCGGTGTTAAATCTTGTTTGGTACAGAATTTTGCCCAGCGGGAAATATTGTTCGGTAAAACTTGCCACTGACTGTACATTCCGTCATTTGCGGCTTGTGGCGGGGCGGCTTGTCGCAGCGCTTCTACGAGGGCGGAAACTTGCGCGTCGGTGACTGATTGCGCTGCTGCTGGAAGTGCTTGCAATCCGAGGCTAATTATCAGGCTGCCGAATAGTAGATTGGTTTTTGCGATCGATTTAAAATTCATTCACAATGCCCTGTTTGATTTAAAGTTTGTTTCCTCAAACAAGGTTTACTATTTTGTCGATCGAATACCTCTGTCTTAAGTATGATTTGCTTGTAGAATGGACTGTCGATCGCGCTTACGAGAGAAATTGCCGATCGACTGCGATAAAATTATGGAAGTACAACCAGCGAAATTCAATGAAAATGCCTACCAGCGATAGCTACCGCGAGTCCCTAATTGAATCTCTCAAAGATGCCGAACACGCTGGTGGTTTTATCGGGGCTATCTTAGAAGAAAAAGACCCTGAACCCGCACTCCTGAGAAATGCCATCAGAAAGGTAATTGAGGCTAAAATCAGGATGAATGCTCTTTCTGATTCAGCAAAAGAACATCACGAAAAACTCGATAAGATCCTGACTGAAAGCGGCGGTTTGGAAATTTACAGTTTGGTAGAATTGCTCGAAGCATTAGGATTTAAACTAGAAATTACTGTCGCAGATACTGAGTTGCCCGCTGACTCGAAATCAACGGATTTTGGGGAATCAGAATTATCCCCCGAACCAGCTAATTTCTAGCTGATTGTAGCCTTATTTCGATCGCAGTAAAGGTTAATCTAGATTATCGGTTGTGTGGGGGCGGGTTTATATAAATTGTTTGCGGGTATTA
>NZ_JAUBOQ010000028.1:0-75307 GCF_036700325.1 Microcoleus sp. Z1_B2 | reverse complement strand
TTGTAGGGGCGGGTTTTACCAACCATTTATGTTAGAAACCTACCATCTCCAAAACCCGCCCCCACAAGGCGACAAATATTTCATTTCGATCGCAGTAAAGGTTAATCTAGATTATCGGTTGTGTGGGGGCGGGTTTATATAAATTGTTTGCGGGTATTAAATATTATTGGTGAACCCGCCCCTACAGACATTTGTAGGGGCGGGTTTTACCAACCATTTATGTTAGAAACCTACCATCTCCAAAACCCGCCCCCACAAGGCGACAAATCCGCAATTGGTAATATCATCGCAGTTCGATCGCCCTCACCCTTTCATCACAAAATCAAACAATCGGTGAGCCATTTCTAGCTTGCTGCAAGGTGCTATTTCTACTTGCTTCCCGGCTGCATTAATTAATATTGCTTGATTGGTATTGCTGCCAAAACCTGCACCTATTCGATCGATCGGGTTTGCGGCAATTACATCCAGTTTCTTCGATCGCAATTTCTCCAAAGCCGGCTTGACAATATCCCCAGTTTGTGCTGCAAACCCGATTAATTTTTGGTGCGGCTGTTTTAATTTTCCCAACTCTGCCACAATATCCGCTACCGGTGCCAAAGGCAAACAATTCGGGAGCGATCGCTTCGGCAATTTCTCACTACTGTACTCAGCCGGCCTCACATCCGCTACCGCCGCCGCCATCACCGTCAAATCCGCATCGTGAAAGCATTGCAGCATCGCCTGCCGCATTTCTTCTGCACTCGCAACTGCGATCGCCCGCACACCTGACAGCGGCAATTCGCCAGTTATACTGTGTACCAGCGTCACTGTCGCGCCCCGGTGCTGTGCAGCTTGCGCCAAAGCTATACCCATTTTGCCGCTGGAAGGATTGCCGATAAACCGCACCGGATCGAGGTGTTCCCGCGTTCCTCCCGCACTAATCAACACCCGAAGGCCCGCTAAATCTCGATCGCCCTTGGCATACAACAGCGATTCAATATGAGGCAAAATCTCATAAGGTTCTGCCATACGGCCAACACCCGCGCGATCGCACGCCAGCATACCCGCCCCCGGATTCGCAGCATGATAGCGCCGATAACTCAACACTTCCCGCCAATTCCGCTGCACCGCCGGCTGTTCCCACATATCCGTATTCATCGCCGGTGCCAGCAAAATTGGGCAATTAGAAGCTAAGACAGTATTAGTCAACAAATTATCAGCAAAACCCCCCGCCAACTTAGCCAAAGTATTAGCTGTCAAAGGAGCAATCACAAAAACTTCCGCCCATTCTCCCAGTTGAATATGCAGGGGGCGCCCGTGACTTGGTTGCCAAAAATCTTTGTCAGTAAAAGCAGGATGGCGGCACAGAGTAGCAAAAGTCAAAGGCGTTACAAACTCCCCGGCAGCATCAGTAAGAATAGCTTTAACTTCCGCTCCAGCTTTCGCTAAAGTTGAAACTACTTCGCAAACTTTGTAAGCCGCAATCCCGCCACTAACGCCGATTAAAATTCGTCTGCCTTTCATGTCATACCATTTTAGATTTTAGATTTTAGATTTTAGATTTTAATTTGGGAATGACTGATGAATACCAGGGTTGAGAGCTGGCCTACATTCACATTCTTTTTTGAAACTGGTGTCATTTTTCCATAAAAAAGAATCAAGAAAGAAATTAAGATAAAAACAGACTCAAATCTCTAATTCATCTGTTTAATCTGCAACAAAATATGCTGCTAACTTCTTCCTCAATTCCGTCGAAAATTTTGAGCTAGATTTTTCAGTCTATGCTTCGTCGTAGGCTTCCATATCCAGAAGGTGGAGATAAGGTTCAACCAGCTCCGGCCGCTGAAAAGCAAGCGATCGCAACAAATGCCAATCATTCAATCCCTCAAAAGGATCTGTATAATCGTCAACTTCCAAACGGACAGCCAATTCTGCCACGTCCTGAGAAGTAAGTACAGCAATATCGCGCGATGCTTTGGTTAAAGTTTTCATTTTTTTCCCCTGCCCGAGACTTCCGCCATACTATATACTAAACCTTTAATCAGATTTCGACACAGTTTCTACAACAAAACTTCGCATTACCTCTATAACTTCCGGCAGAATCTCGTGTCCCATGTTAAATTCTCGATACTGCACCGCAGCTCCCCAAGCCGTCAAACTCTCGCGCGATCGCACAGCAGCACTAACAGGCACAATAGTATCTTGAGTACCGTGTACGATTAAAACAGGTGGCAAAACACTCCCCGCAACTGGCGAAATCTGGTGTAAATAACCGCTCAGACAAATTAAACCAGCTAGGGGCAAAGTCAATCCCACATCTAGAGTCATCGCTCCGCCTTGAGAAAAGCCACTTAAAATCGTGCGAGACAAAGGCACGCCCGTGGTGCTTTCCAAAGACAGCAAAAATTCCCTCAGCAATTGCCGGCTTTCTACCAATCCCTGAGCGTCTTTGGTTTGAAGGTTATACCACGCTTTGCCACTCGTTACCTGGGGATGGGGAAAGGGGGCATAGGGAAACACAAACTGATAATCCGGCAAATTGAAAAAGGGTGCTAAGGAAGTCAAATCCCGAGCATTAGCACCCCATCCATGTAAAGCGACCATCAAAGCGACAGGTTTGCGATCCGTTGTGGGCGGTATGCTAATAGATTGTAAAGACATCGTAGTTAATAATTGGTAATCTGGCCTGGCTACAATTATAAATTGTTACGACGGGTAAAAACCCAGATATTTTTTTCGGCAATATTCCACTGAACTTAGCACAGGTTTGCTAATAACTATAACAGTTGACAGTTGACAATTAACAGTTGACAGTTAACCGTTGAAAGTAGAGTGCTAAATCCGAAACTTTCCCAAGTAAAATGCGGAGATTTTACGTTTTATAAACAGGAATTAGGGAGCATCTCATATTTGTAAAAACACTTCTTCTGGCTCCTTCCTTCTGGCTCCTTCCTTCTGCCTCTTTCCTCCTGCCTCCTGCCTTCTGCCCCCTGCCCCCTCCTGCCTTCTGCCCCCTGCCCCCTCCTGCCTCCTATCTCCTGCCTCCTGTCTCCAATTTATAGCTGGGCTGCTTTCATTGAGATGCTCCCAGCAAGACTCAGCTAAAAGCGAGATTTGTTCCGCTAATTCCAATTGACCGAAAGCATCCAGGATACAAGCCCCCAGATTAATTAATGAAGAAATAAAAAACCTGTATCCGATGAAACTTGCCCCCCCGAATCTATCTCGCGCAAGTCAATCTAAAATCTAAAATCTAAAATCTAAAATCGATTGACACCTACCGCAGGTAAAACCTTAGAAATAGATTGCTTAGACTGTTGTCGCACCGGCACCTCAATCCAGAATTCAGTTCCCTCCCCCGAAGCCGACACGCACCTGAGCGAACCTTGATGTTTGTCCACTATTTGATAGCAGATAGACAATCCCAAGCCAGTACCTTGGCCTACAGGCTTGGTAGTAAAAAACGGATCAAACAAACGTTTTTTGACATTCTCCGTCATGCCCGTTCCATTGTCAGCAATTCGCACGCATACACAATTAGAACTTAAAAGTTCAGTGCGAATCCGAATAGTAGGTAAAAAGGCAGAATCCGAGGCGTTTTTTTTGAGCCTTTTTTGATTTTCTGCATCAGATAAAACATCAATAGCATTGCTCAAAATATTCATAAATACCTGATTCAATTGTCCCGCCCAGCACTCCACCAATGGCAAATTTCCGTATTCTTTGATGAGTTCAATGCCAGAAAAATCAGCTTTTTGTTTCAGCCGACTATCCAAAATCATCAAGGTGCTGTCAATTCCTTGGTGAATGTCAACCGACTTCATTTCAGCTTCATCCAAGCGCGAAAAATTACGCAGAGAAAGCACGATCTGGCTGATCCGTTCAGCTCCCATATTCATAGATTTTAGGATTTTAGGCAAGTCTTCACTGATAAAATCCAAATCAATATCTTTTAGTTTCGCTTGCACTTCGGGCGTTGGGTTGGGATATTGCTGCTGGTATATTTCCACAAGTTCCAGCAAGTCTCTAGTATATGCGCCTGTATGGATCAGGTTGCCAGAGATGAAGTTGACAGGATTGTTAATTTCGTGGGCAACTCCAGCCACCAACTGCCCCAGGCTGGACATTTTTTCAGTTTGGATTAGTTTAAATTGAGCTTCCTGCAAATTTTTTAGTGCTGTTTCTAGTTCAGCGGTGCGCTGTTTTAGTTGAATTGTACGATCGTACACTTGCTGTTCTACTTTTGCAGTACGTTCTAGAGACATCAACAGGTAAATCGTCAAGCTGCCAGTCATCAATAGCCCGATCGCCCCAATGGCCAGCGAACCCTGATGCGTCCTCAGACTGTTGTACCCCTTCCCTGGCAAAACTAGCAGCCTCCACTGGCGGTCTGCTACGTTAAATAGGCGAGTGCAAGCACTAGGATTTTTACAGATTTTTCCCCGCAGATTAGCTAACTCTGGCTTTTCGTGTTTTGGGTTATCTATCAACTGCTTAGCTTGTGAGTCGTAGCGCACCAGAAAGTGTTCTTTCTCTATAGCAGAGTTGTCATAGAGGTAAAAATTAATCTTGTCTAAATTCAGCGATTCTAAAGAGGAATCGACCATACTCGTGATCTGAAACAGACCCGCAATCACTCCCATGAGGTTTTGGCGGCCGTTGACCGAATTATCTGGAGAATTTGTGGGGCGGGGTACTGGTAGAAATACTTGCAATCCTGGTTGATTGTTGCTGACTAATCTAATCCGCGCGGAAGCCGCTATTTTCCCGGTATTCGCCGACTTCTCTAAAGCTGTTTTGCGATCGGGGCTGGAGGCAACATCAAAACCGATCACTTTGTTATCTTCTTCTAATGCTTCTCTGTAAATAATAGGAAAGTATTCCGATCGCACTTTTGCTTTGACCTGCTTTTTGTCAGGAGTTCGTTCGTAAATTTGAAATGCCGGAAAATCTTCGGCTCGAATTGTCTTTTCGTAAGCTGCTTTTTGGGCAGCAGGCACGCGCCGAATCCAGTTAACAGAATGTATAGCAGTATTTCGGGCAAGTGCAGGTTGAGCGAATTGCTTAAAATCTTGTCGGCTAACTTCAGTAGACGCCCTGTAGAATGCTTCCAGTGAGTACAGAACTTCTAAATTTTTGTTGATGCTTTGCTGCAAAGTCACATTCAGGCGATCGGCTTGCTGATGAAATTCCGCTTGCATTCGTTGGTGTTCCGAATGCCACACAACGGCTGCGGCTGCCAAGGACAAACTCGTACCTGTGCAAAGAGTCAGCGCTGCTGGAATGTAGCGACGGTGCGACTGTAAACTTTCGGTCAGCGAATTAAACCAATTGCTCGCAAAATTCATATTTCCACACCTTCTGCCACCGAAGTGCTATTTTTTAAAGACTTGTAAAAGTCCTTGATAGCACGATCGACAGCCGACAAACAAGATTGTCTAAAAACTTACGATCGCAGAAATAGAACTTACCTTGAGAAACCCAATTTCTACGAAAATATTAATGTGTAACGAGAAAGTTGGGAAGAAACCCGGTTTCTTCCGAATAGTCCATCCACTAAGCTGTTGCGCGTTTAAATTGCATATTCGGGACGGGCTCGCGTGCCCATCCCACAATAATTTGAGTGATTTTTGACACACAATTTAAATGGAGAACAGCTTACTGAGGAATTAAAACCAATTGTAACTAAGTGTAACGAAGTCAGTTCCCATCTCGGCGCTCCCAAGTTCCTGCCCCGGAAGAACCCGGGAACAAGAAAAAGCCTCGATCTGGTGGGGCGGGTACTCAATACCCGCCCCACAAAGCCAACTTAAAGGTGGAACCGCTTACAAAACAGTCCCTATTTCCTTCAAATAAACCCGTGTAAACGGTTCATCATCCCCCAGAGTATACTGTTCGATCAATCCTTGGCGGCGAATAGAAATACTATTTCCTTCCCTCATCACAACAGTATCGTCATCAGTGCTTTCTCTGACCAACATCATCTCAGTTTCCCCCGGATTGTCCAGCACCACCATATTGCTGCCCCGATAAAACATTCCCTCAGCTTCCAAAATATCTTCGGGATATTCAGCAATTAACAAATCGAGCTTGGGATTCCGCAGCAAACTTTGCAAGTTCAGATGGTAATTCTTATTCAAAACTTTTTCAGAACGGTTAACAAAAAGTCCACCGCGACAAACAGCACCGATTGTCCAATCGGGATGCTGCAACAGAACATGGTCGATGGTTTCTTGTAGGTCATGTACCGAAATTCTGTTGAAAGTAATAATCGGAATTCTGGCTAATTTTCCCGATTCAAAGAAAGTTTCGATAATATGGGAAGGTACATCAACTCCTTCGCCGACAGCAGGGTTAAGGTGCATAAAAATTCCCGGCGCGGCATTGATCTCGATAATCCCAAAATTCCCGGTTTTCCAAGATTTGGCGAGAGTTTCTGTTACCACATCAATTCCCAAACAAGTTAACCGAAAATGTAGGGCGATATCTTGAGCTAAAACAATGTTATCCGGGTGAATATTGCGGGTAGCATCGATGCTGACGCCGCCTGCGGAAAGATTAGCGACTTTGCGTAGAGACACAGTGCGATCGCGACTTAGTACACTATCTAATGACAGCCCTTGTTCTTCCAGATACATTTCCATCGCTTCGTCGGACTGAATTTTGCTCATCGCCGAAGTAGGCGTATCCAAACGTTCTGGTTTGCGGTTTTCACGGCGGATCAATTCGCGAATTGTTGAGTCGCCATCACCTGTTACCGAAGCGGGTCGGCGTTCAGTTGCCGAAACAAATTTGCCGTCAACGCACAGCAGCCTAAAATCCGATCCTTTGATGCTGTTTTCCACAATTACTCGCACCGGATCTGTTTCGGGAATGGCCTTAACTGCTCTTTTAAAAGCCGCCTGCAATTCCTCACCATCTCGGACATCTGCTGTGACGCCAATTCCTTTATGACCGACTACGGGTTTGATAGCAACTGGGTAGCCAATTTCTCTAGCAACTGCCAGAGCTCCGTTTTCTGTGGAGACGATATCGCCTTGGGGAACAGGAAATCCTAATGTAGCGAGAAAAGCTTTACAATCGTCTTTGCGCGTGGTAAAATCTGAGTCTAAATGGCTGTCAGAATCAAAAGTAGTTGCAGAGCCACGAACCAGTTTTTTACCGTACCCATATTGCATTAGTCCTTCATCCCACAAATAAAATGCGGGAATGCCTTTTTGGGATGCCGATCGCATTAACGAATAAACTGTCGGCCCTCCGTAAACTGACTGCCGGAACATATTTTGCAGCGCGCCCATTTGTGCTTCTAAGGGAAAGTCTTGATTTTGATTAATGGCTTCAAACCAATCCCAAACTGCGTAAACTACGGCTCTGGCGGTGCGGGCGTGAAGTGCTTCTATGCTGATTCTGTTAAAGTAAGAAAATGGCTTGATGTTCCAGTGTTGGAAGTGCAAACCCATGTCGAGTTTTGCTAGTTCTGAGGCGGTACGACCGAACAGTTGGGCATGGTTCGAGAAAGTTTCGTGCAGCAGTTGCGGGTAGCGATCGCTAATAATTGTATGGTAATGTGCGATCGGCAAAGGTTCGCTCCCCCCCGTCACCGCTAAATCAAAAACTAAAGCCGCGGTGTCTAAATAAGGGTTGGGCCCGATATAGTGTTTGAAGTTGAACACATCGAAAATATCGGTTTTTCGAGCATTGACGCGCGCTGTTTCTGTGCTTTTTTCTTGCAGCATTTTCTAACCTCCTTTGAGCTAATTTTTTACGGTAACTTTATAGTTGGTGCAGGGGATACTACCTGGGGGCATAGATATTCCAGCAGTCAGACAAATACTCCGACCAATTCTGCCTTCAGTATTGCCCAATAGGGGGATTGGGAGAGATGGGGGGATGGGGAGAGGGGGAGTGGGTGAGAGTAGGAAAGTATTCCTTCTTCCTTTAACATCTGACTAAGTATAGATGACTAAGCATTGATAACTAAGCATTGATAACTAAGCACTTATGACTAAGCACTTATGACTAATGACTACTTCTTTCCCCCCTCCCAAAAAAAGCTATAACTTTTGAGAGGTACACTGTGTACTTATAATTGTTTATGACAGTGAAAGAAAATTTAAGAGGCAGCAAATTATGAAGATCGCACAAACTGCTCTCAGAGAAAAAGTTCACCACTTAGCTGAGGAAGCATTTCACCGGAAGCTAATTTCTGGCTACGGCGATGGTCAAAACAGCAACGAATATCAGATTGTCTGGAACGGCAAACCCAGACACCTACCTTTAGAACGGGCGAGTACCATATTGAGCAATTTGATCGATCGATCCCACTAACGAGCGATCGGACTAATTAAGGACTTACGCTCATCAACCGGATTTCTACGAGCAATCAGAGGAGGATTAGCGAAGCATCGGATCAGAAACCGGATCGATCACCGCGCGCGCGTGGGCCCTGTAGTTTAAGCTCATTTCTTGACCCCTCCTATCTCCTGTTAGGGGGGGTAAGTTTGTTTTGTCGATCGTCGAAGATCGGTAAACTCCCATATCACCCTTGCTGTGTGCGTTCTAAAGTGGTAAAAGTCTGAGCTTTTTTTGTATCTATATATACCTTTTGGCAGTTTTCGGAAAAAATAAGTTTGTGTTTTAGTGAAATTAAATAAATTAAAAGTAGAGATAATATGGCGAGCAACGAAGTTCAGGGGAAGTTGCTAATTATTGGTGGCGCGGAAGACAAAGAGGGGGACTGCAAAATTCTGCGGGAATTCTTGCGGTGCGCCGGAGGCACTAAAGCCCGCATTGCGATCATGACTGCTGCCACTAGCCTGCCGGGAGAAGTAGGAGATAATTACATCCGAGTGTTTGAGCGACTTGGCGCTGAAGATGTGCGAGTTGTTGACACTCAGAAACCGGAAGATGCCAACAATCGAGATTATTTAGAAGCGATCGAACAAGCCAACGGCATATTCTTTACCGGCGGAGAGCAAGCGCGGATTATTAGCTGCTTGAAAGACACCATACTCGACGCAGCTATGCACAAACGCTTCTCTGAAGGTATTATCATTGGTGGCACCAGTGCCGGCGCGGCGATGATGCCAGACGTGATGATTATTGAAGGAGACTCGGAGACAAATCCCCGCGTTGATGTGGTAGCAATGGGGCCGGGAATGGGTTTCCTTCCAGGAGTTGTCATCGACCAGCATTTCGCCCAGCGAGGTCGTCTGGGACGCTTAGTTTCCGCACTTTTGCTGCAACCTGCCGTGTTGGGATTTGGTATTGACGAAAATACAGCTATTTTAGTCCACGGTGACGAGTTGGAAGTCATTGGCGAAAACTCTGTAACTGTCATCGACTCGTCTGAACAACTCCACGACAATCTGGAGGGACTGTTGAAGGATGAGGCTTTGGCGATTTGCGGGGCCAAGTTGCACATCCTCCCCCACGGATACCGGTTTAACTTGAAAACTCACCAGCCGGTGCTCCATAACGTAGCAATTACAGGAGAGAGAGAAAGGGCGATCGCCTAATTTACTTGCAACTGGCAAACATCTCAAAATTATGTAAGGTGAGCACTGCACACCTTACCCCTTCTACCAAGTAGGATGGTTAAAAACCCAGTTTCTGTATCCAAAAATGGCGTTGCTTAATTGGGGTATGAAATTTGTAGGGGCAATCCCCCCGTGGTTGCCCCACCGCTGACTTAGAATTACTTCATCAGGCAAAATCATACTTGAATTCAGCAGCACCCCAAAAATAATAAAAAGAAGAGGATTTTACCTCTTCTTTTATTGCTGCGGTTTCGGGTTTTTTAAGCACTTTTCTGTTCGCCAAAAATCGACTGCTGCCCTTCTGCGGTCGATATTAAATTCCACCCTTGAGTTCTCAGCTTCTGATATGTTGCCCATCCCTTAGAACCGCCCGGTTCCCGGTAGTCGGATACAGCGAACTGCGGAAAAGCTGTATAAGGCCGCCACCCTTGACGGGCATCGGTGCGTAAGTGCAATATCTTTTCTCCATTACGTCCCAATCTGGGCAACCAACACATTTGTTTTAGCATTTTTAACACTCCAGAGTTTTACAGTAACGGTAATTCGCCAACATCCCACATTAAACTTTTAGAGCCTTAGAGCCACTGCTCGGAATATCTAACGGGTAATAGGGACGAATGAGATTTTCACCAATTACCAATTACTGAGGTAGCAGCAGTCGTTAAAGCTGATGAAAGGTTCTACAAAGTTTGCAAGTCAAAAACTATAAAACAAGTGATGCCAAGACATAAGCAAAAATAATTATTGCTATTCTCTGCTCAAACTTGACTTAACGTCGCGGGAAAACCGAGTTGAATAAAAGATTCATGGTTCTGGTTTCCCTTGCCCTATAATTACAAGCTCATCCTCCCTGTTTCCGCATAAAATGACATCTTTCTACGGTATTATTCCTGTCCGCTAAAAAATGTTTCTTTAGTTACAAATTTTAAATATTCACCACGATTTATCTAGTTATCAAAAGTTAAATTACTTTTCATACAATACTTCGGACAGTTTTTGATAGACAACCGTAGAATAAGGGTTTCAAGGCTCCAAGGCACGTTCGCTACCAACGGAAAATCTAGGGTTTCAGACTACCAACTCAAAGCAGTCCGGACTATTTTTCATAAATAGCACTTAATAATGTTTAGTTACTTTAACTACATTTTTGATTAAAATCAGGTTTCCGGGTGTCTAGGGGCGCACCTTACTCGCTAGGGTTCGCACTACTAAATCCTCCGGGTGCGCCCCCAAGCACCTTACAACATAAGACTTACAGGTTTAACTCTTAAGAACGATGGCGACAGATTTGCAAAATTGTAAAAATCAATACTAATCACACTTATAAATGCGATCGAACTAATGCCAGTTAATGAATATCCGGGCGATTATAGCTGGGGCTACAAAGTCCGCGATTTCTTTGCTGTAGAGTCCAGCTACGGTGAAACCGCAGATTTGAAGCAATTGATTGACGAGTGCCACGGACGGGGCATTCGGGTGATTCTGGACGGGATTTACAACCACTGCGATGAAGATTGTCCCTTATTGCTAGTCGATCGCAATTATTGGTACTACCGCGACAAACACTATCCCGAATATCCGGCTAACTACTGGATCCCGGAGTTTAACTACGAAAATTTCGACCCAAAACTCGGCATTCGTCTCGCTTGGAAATTCATCGGCGATGTTGTTAATTTCTGGAGTGCAAGAATATCATATCGAAATTTCTTACACTGGATAACTCATGAAGCGAAAAAAACCGCCGGCGACAAGCCATTCTAGAACATAGCAGAACACATTCCCGAAATTCCCGAACTCATCGCTTCGGCAAACTCCCAACCAGCCGCATAAACTGCAATGGTATTTGTTGAAAAATCCGCCCAATCATGAGTTGTTGCAATACTACAAACACGTGATTCGGCTGCGGCAAGATTTGCCTGCACTTTATACCGAAAATATTGAATTCATCCACGAAAATCCAGAAGCCAAAGTGCTGGTTTATTACCGCTGGAGCGATGAGGGAACGCGGGCAGTAGTTGTGGCTAATTTTTCGGATACTTATCTATCTGGTAACAGCATTCCTAACTTTCCGGCGGCAGGAAGTTGGCACGAGTGGATGTCTAACAAAATAGTAGAAGTTGGGGAAGAAGGGTTTAAGTTTGATTTGTCGGAATGGTCAGCGCAAGTATTTGTTTGAGAGCCGGAGAATTATGTCTCCAGGCAGATGATCGGCGAAGTTGTACAACTGTAAATTGTATTTAGGATGGGCGCACGCAAGTCAACAAACTGGGTTTTTCTACCTAGGTGGATGGCTGTAACGATACTTTATTGTAAAAAACTCGGTTTGTGCATCCAAGAGTGCGATCGTAATTCCTGGTATTGAGAATAACAATTACAGGGTGACGTGCCAATCGCGAATTAACAGGTCAATAAACACAAACTTTGTCGGAGGAAAAACTCTATGGGCTGGTTAAAAAGATTGTTTGGTTTAGAAAAAAAAGAAAATCAAGAAACTGTTGACGCTCCTGCTTACCAAGCACCTGTAGCTCAAGCTCAAGCTCAAGCTCAACCTGCTGCGAGCGCTCAGACAATCCCGCCGGAACGCATGGGCTTGAATGGAGAATACGATCAAAGCGGTTTAGCTAAACGGGTGGCTCAGGCTTTCGATGCAAATCCCGATGTTGCGGATATTGAGACTGTTTATGTGGCTCAACTTGGCTCTACTGTGGTTCTCAAAGGTACAGTTCCCAGTCAGGAAATTGTCAACAAATTGGTGACAATTGCTAAAGGCGTTAAGGGTGCAACTGGGGTGGAAACTAATCAAGTTACTGTCGGCTAAAGCGACTTTATTTCTAACAGTTAGCAGTTGACTGTTAGCAGTAGTTAAGTTTACTGTAACTGTTAACTGCTGCTAACAGTATTTTTTATCTATCATGGTTTCAATAAAAAATATGACAGGGGAAACCTTAGAACCTACTCGTGGTAAATTAGAACGGACTCTTTCGCAGGGAATTCAAGCTTTGTACCGCTCTCAACTCGGACATCCAACGAGTCAGGCGCTCTGCAATCTTTTGGATAACAAATTGATAATTGTTGTCGAAAATGGGCTTACTCAACCCGAAAAACTGCTGGCTCAGAACGGTCAGGAAGATTTGGCTTTGCAGGTGCGGACACAATTAGAATCAGTTCTGGAATTGCCACTGAAAGAATTAATCCAAAAGGTTTTGGGCGTGGGAGTTACTGATTTGCTCCGCGATGCGACCTTGGAGACAGGCCGCACTGGAACGATCGCAATTTTGGACTCTGCACCTCAAGTTCGTGATTCTAACTATAAATCTAAAACTCAACCAAAAGCATTGGAGAGTTGAGGTGCTGGCGGATAACTGTTTCTAAATCTTTGATGTTAAAAGGTTTGGAAAGGTATTCCACGCAGCCTGCTTGAAGAATTCGAGCACGGTCTTCTGGTTTTGCTAGTGCTGTGACAGCAACAATCGGAATATGTCTGATCTCGGGGTTTTGTTGGGCGCGCTTTACTACTTCCATACCGTCTATATCCGGCAGGCAAATGTCGAGTACGATTAGGTCGGGCTGTCGATCGACTGCTGCGGAAAGAGCTGCGTACCCGTCAACTGCTCCCACGCACTCGCAGCCGAATAAATCGAGTATTTGTGTCAGCAGCTCTAAGTTGTCAGGATTGTCGTCTACCGCCAACACTAAAGGACGCTTTTCAACCGGGGGTTGACCGCTAATGAGAGACGAGGATTCCAATTTATTGTTCCAATTAGGGTAGTTCATAAATGCCGATCGCAACGATCAAAAAATTTGTTACCGAGGCATTCTTCAAGTGGCGCTGCGGCACTTGACACAGATTGGCTCGTATTTTTAGCTCTCCCATGACCAGTTTTTGGTCTAACCCGATACAATATCGCTACAAGCTGCGGGCAAAACGACCGCAGTTGATTGATTCCATAGCATCTGCTTAATTCTACCTCTCCCAGCGCCAATTACCAACTGAGGCCCTCTTGGTGCGTCAGGCATGGTAAAAATACGCAATAAATACGAAAACTCTTACCAATAAAGCATTCTCGCTTAATAGCATTGAAGAGTGGCGACAGCTTCTTAGGATATTAACCACATTAAACATGGGTTTCCCTACCTGGATCTACCTAAAGGAATATTCTAACCGTTACTTTATTTGAATAACTTACACCTGCTGAGAGATACTTGATTACTCTACTTTAGACTTCAATGTTTTTAAGTAGTAATAATCACAATTTAAGCCAGTAAAAAAAATCATTTTTTACCTGAGCTTTACCGGATATTAACCTAGGAGGTTTTAATGACAATTCCAATCAGAGACGACCTGACTTACATTTTGCTCAAAAAGATTGGCAGTGGCAACGGCAGGGGAGAGTCAGAAATTAGGAACGCAGCGGAAGAATATGTGGGTCACACGGTGGCGGAAGCGGAATTGCTCGGTCATTTAGACTACCTCAACCAAAGGGAATTTATCAAAGCTCAGTTTAGTGGCGAGCCTTATGGAGGAACTGAGTTATTGCCGCCTTTAGTGGCATTTCAACAAGCTGAGTTAACAGAAAAAGGCCGCAAACTGTTACACAAAATGGAGACTAATCCTCCGACCTCGCTCCACCAGGAAGGATCGGCAGTTCCTATCGCTTCAAAGGATATGCCGTTTTTGGAAAAAGTGATGGTAAAAGGTCACTTGGAGGATATTTTTGATGCCCGCGACATTACCGAAGTAGTGTACCGGATCATGCGCGATGTGATGACAAAAGAAGCCATCGAGCACGTGGAATCTGAATTGCACACAGAAGTTTTGCCTACGGATGACAAAACCCTGCAACAAGAAATAGCAGACCTCTGGAAAGATACCAATCCGCTGGTGGGATTGCTCAGCCGGATACGTCAGCCTTTGACCGGCCCGCCTGCACCTTTGGGGATCGATGGCAATTTGTTTGCACGGAGGGTGGAACTAGAAGGCGCACTTCCTTCGGGAGTAAAACCGGAAACTGCGATCGCGGCTGTATTTTCGGCAACAAAGGATGAGCTGTCCCAGGAGCGAATTCAGGAAATAGCTGGCTTTTTGCCGGACAGAATTCGGGAAATTTGGGACGCGGCTTAATGAGGCCTTTTAAAGTATAAATACTTACTAGCCGGTTTGAGCAATCAGTATTCTCCCTCCAGAGGGCAGAATACTGGTTGCTCAAATCGGTTTCTCTATACTTTTTGTGTTGTAGCTCTGCAATTGCTTTGTAGTGAGGACTTGAGTCCTGATTCAACTCGATCGAACTTTCGTCCTCACTAATTGTCCGATCGCTCTTGCCTTGCCTTGTAAGTGCTGTGAAAAACCCGGTTTATCACCCGAATTTGTCTAAAAACCAGAAATATCCCCAGAAACCGAGTTTCGCGCTCTGGGGTAGGGTCAAGCCCCTAGACGGCGCGAAAGTATTGTATTGTATAATACAGGGCAAGTTAAGACTGTGGCTCGCAAAAATGCTGTCAACAGCCCGGGAGATCAAAAGGCATGACTCGCACCAAAGTTACACAAATGTCACGATCGACTTTAGAACAAGAGATTTTACTCAATCGAATTACCAATCGCATCCGCAACTCTTTAGAACTGCAAGAGATTTTGACGACAACTGCGCGAGAAATCCGCAGCTTTTTAGAGAGCGATCGAGTAAAAGTTTATCGCTTTGAGGCAGACGGTAGCGGTGAGGTCATTGCTGAGTCAATCAACGGCGACAATTTGCCATCTATGCTGGGTTTGCGCTTTCCACCAGGCGACATTCCCCAGAGTGCTCGGGAAATGTTTCTCAAAGCGCGGCAGCGAGTGATTGTAGATGTGGAATTGAAGCATCAAACAATTAATCGGTTAGATTGTCCCGAAACCGGCAAAACTTTAGCAGTTGAAGATATTAGCTATCGTCCTGTAGACCCCTGTCACGCTGAATATCTGAAGGCTATGGGGGCACGTTCTTCTCTGACAGTGCCGATTTTGCATCAAAATCACCTTTGGGGGCTGTTGGTGTCTCACCATAGCCAACCGAAACGGTTTAGCGATCGAGAATTGAAAATGGTGCAGTTGCTTGTGGATCAACTTTCAATTGCGATCGCCCAATCTTTTCTGCTGAGTCAAGCTAGACAGCAAGCGCGTGACGAAGCCGTTATCAACCAAATTACCAGTTTGCTGCATTCTCCTCTGGAACTCAACGAAATTCGGAAAGCAGTTCTCGAACAAACTGTCAAGCATTTGCGTGGTTCAGGAGGGCGACTCTACATTGCAGCCGAGTTTGGCGATCGACCCGCTTTGCTTTATACCTGTGGCCAGCAGCCCGCGGACATCGACCTGGAACTCAGCCCATTTTGGCAGCAGATTATGGGGAGGGCAAACCAAGACGATCGATCGCAAACTGCTAACCATACAAGCCAATTAGGTATTTTTGAAAATCTCTATTCCCAGCATTACAGCTCAATTGACACCAATATTTCCAGTTTGCTCGTACCGCACTTGTACGCGATTTCCGATATTTCTAAAGAACCTCAACTCAAATCTGTATCTGCCAATTTAGTCGCAGCTTCCATTCGATCATTTTTGGCAGTACCGCTGCAATATCGCCAACAGTGCATCGGCTGTCTCACCGTTTTTCGCAGCCCTATACAAACCGAAATTTTGTGGGCGGGCCGTTGCAGTTCGGACGCCCGGAACGATCGTCCCCGACAATCCTTTGCAGCTTGGAAAGAAATCAAAACAGGCGAAGCTCAAAAGTGGACTAGCGAAGAACAGAAGCTAGCACAATCTTTAGGAACTCACCTGTACATGGCTGTAATGCAGAGGCGCGTCGAGGCGATGATCCGACATCAAGCTTCTCACGACCCATTAACGGGTTTACCTAATAGATTACTGTTTAATGAAAGGCTGTCTTTGGCTTTAGCTAGCGCTCACCAAAATGGAGAAATGCTGGCGGTAATCTTTCTAGATTTAGATAGATTTAAAAATGTTAACGATACTCTCGGTCATCCAGTGGGCGATTTGTTGCTGCAAAGTGTATCTCGGCGTTTGACTAACTGTTTGCGCGTGGGGGATTCGATGGCTCGTTGGGGCGGAGATGAATTTACTGTGCTGCTGTACAATATCAACACCCCAGAGGAAGCAACTAAGATTTGCCAGCTAATTATCCAGAGTTTAAGCACTCCTTTTGATTTTGAGGGTTTGGAACTTTATATTAAGGCTAGCTTGGGAATTGCTTTGGCTCCTTACGACGGAGAAGATGCAGAAACTTTGCTGAAAAATGCTGATGCTGCGATGTACAAAGCTAAACAGAAAGGTCGCAATAATTATCAGTTTTACACGCAGGCGATCGGCAGTAAAGTCTCCGAGGATCTTAACTTAGAAAATCATCTTTACAAAGCTCTAAAAAATTCAGAATTTGTCCTGCACTATCAACCGCAAATAAACTTAAATACTGGCAAAATAGTGGGCATGGAAGCTCTGATTCGCTGGCAGCATCCCGAACGCGGTTTGATTCCTCCCGATCGATTTATTCCCTTAGCTGAGGAAACAGGATTAATCTGCCAAATTGACGAATGGGTGATGCGGACTGCTTGCTTGCAAAATCGAGCGTGGCAGTTACTGGGATTGCCGCCGATGCGGATAGCAGTGAATTTATCAGCCCGCCAGTTTCTGCAACCTCACACGGTACAAACCATCGCTGAAATTTTATCAGAAACCAAGTTAAATCCCGAATATTTAGAAATAGAAATTACCGAGAGCATTGCCATGACAGATGTGAGCTTTACGGTGTCGGTATTGCAGCAGTTGCAGGACATGGGAATTAACATTTCTCTGGACGATTTTGGCACCGGTTATTCTTCGCTGTGGTCTCTGAAAAACTTTCCCCTCAATAATTTAAAAATAGACAAATCTTTCGTGGCCGATTTGGTGACTGGCAGCAGCGGTGCTACTATTGTGAAACTGGCGATCGCCTTGGGACAGGGCCTGAATTTACAGGTGATTGCTGAGGGAGTGGAAACAGCAGAACAGTTGGCGTTTTTGCGATCGCATAAGTGCGATATGGGTCAGGGTTACTTCTTTAGCAAACCAATACCGGCGGCGGCCATCACCCAATTGTGCTTAGAAAATCAATCGGGGAACAAACAAAAGCTTCTCTTTTGAGCGATATCTGATAGGGACAAACGCTTTCGCCGTTTCCGGCGCGGGGAGTAGGACACGGCGCCATGCCCATAGGTGTCAACTTAGCGTTAAACCCGCACTCCGGCAGTCCGGCAGGGGTTGAAACCCCTGCCTCAAAGCCGAAGTCCTCTGAAGAGGACTGAAAAACTCATTAGTCCTCTTCAGAGGACTTCAGCTATTAGACAGGGACTTCAGTCCCTGGCGGACTGCCGGGTGGGAGGACTGGCGGACTGATAGATTAAGTTGACACGACGAAAGGCAGTGCCCTTTCCTACATAATGATTATTTTGGGCTAGGGAAACGGCGAAAGCCTTTGTCCTCCGTTGCCTTACTGCCAAACAAACACTTTTGCTTCGTATTCCGGCAAGTCAATCATAATATTGTCATCGCCAGATTCAACATCATAATTCCCAGTCCATTCGTGCCAAGTTCCGTTTGCCGGAAAGTGGGGAACGCTGTAACCTGCTAGATAATTTTCCGACATATTCGCCACTACTACAACTCTCGAACCTTCATCGTTCCAGCGAGTGTAAGCAAAAACTTTCGAGTCGGGATCTTCGTGGAAAAACTCGATGTTTTCTGTGTAAAGTGCTTGGTTATTTTTACGCAGGTGAATCAAGCCTTTGTAGTATTCCCACAAACCTTTATTCAGGTCATTTCCTAGCAGCGTCCAGTCAATTTTAGATTGCTCAATAGTTTTGCCTTTGTATTCGCCAAATTCTTCGCCCATCCAAATCAGCGGCACGCCAACTGCTGTCATTAACAGCACGGTTCCCAACTTTGCCCGCTTGAAGGCGGCTTCATCCAAAATTCCCCGATCGCCAAATTCGGCAAAAATGCGATCGTGATCGTGATTACTCAAATAATTGACTACATTCGTAGCACCCAAGTAACCTTGCCGCTTGCAGTCGATTACCTCTTTGAGGCGTTCTAAATCAAAATTGTCCCCGCACAGTTGTGGAATTATCGAGTGATAGAAACTGTCGTGCCAGCAGCCGTCCATCGGCCCCTCTAGATTAGTGATGCTGGGATCGTCGGGAATGTATTCGGCAACGGTATAAAACGGTTTGGGGCCGGCGACATTTTTGGCTTCTTGAACTACCCAGTGCATGAAATCGTAGTTAGCTATTTGTCGCGCCGCGTCGAAACGAATGCCGTCGAGATGATATTCTTGAACCCAATAGCGGACTGTATCGCCAGCAAATCTGCGCGCCGGGAAAGTTCCTAAATTTTCGTCGTAAAATTCGTAGTTAAATTCCGGGCCCCAATTGTTATCTGGATCGCGGGGTTCGTGGTGATACCAATAATCGTGATCGATTTGAGTGAGGGGGCTCGATGATTCCGAGTGGTTGTAAATACCGTCGATGATGACGCGAATCCCCCGCCCGTGACACTCGTCTATCAGGTTTTTGAGTTCTTCTGTGGTTCCGTAGCTGGACTCGGTAGCGAAGAAGTAGCGAGGGTTGTAGCCCCAACTGTAGTCGCCTGGGTATTCTTTGAGGGGCATGAGTTCGATCGCGTTGACGCCGAGTTCGACTAGGTAATCGAGTTTTTCGACGACGTGCTTGTACTTGCCGCGGGCTAGGGGATCGTCTTCGCCACCGGAAAAGTCGGCAACGTGCATTTCGTAAATCACTAATTCCCGATCGGCTGGTAGCGGTTTGTCATCGTGTTTCCAGACGTAGGTATCGACAATGCGCGAGCCATCTTTGATCCGAACAATGCCGTTTTGAGTAGGATCGTCGATATCAGTCGCGTAGGGATCGACCACATCTACCCACTGATCGGGTTCCAGAAACCAGCTTTTCGACTGAACGCGGAATTTGTATTGATAAACGCCATCCTCCAACTCAACTCGCGTGCGAAAAAAACCTTCTTCGTCCTTTTCCATCGGAATATCTTCCCAATTAGAAAAAGAGCCAATCACGGCAGCTCCTTTGTTGTAGGGAGCAAATAACTTGAATTCAATTGGGGCAGCCATAATACCTCTTTCTAAAATTTTTCAGTAGCAGTTGATACTTTTAATTTTACAAATTTAAGCGAACTCAGCATCACTCTACGGATATAATTTATTTAAGGCTTAACTCTTCCTAAAAGTATCGTAATCTAGTCTCTGTCTCTGCCTTTTATGAAGTGAAATCGCGCAGTATTGGCAGTGCGATCGAAATTTATCTCACTGGCGATCGCTCAACAATAAGTATTAGTAATATCATAGTTTTTTAGCATCTATCTTAAGGTATATTTACTTTTTAAAATTTTGAAAAAAATATCTGTACTGGGATAGATGCGGATTTAAACTCGATCTTTTTTTTAACAAGAAACAATTGCTCGGCTGGTACACACTGCCTGCCCTAATTTTTTGATAACAATTAGTCATTCGGTGTGCACTGCACACCCTTAATCAGTGACCGAAAGCCTCCAGGATACCCGCCCCGTGATTCATTCCAAAAGCAGACTCAGGACCCAGAAATAAAAAACGTGTATCCGATAAAGGAACCCCCGAATTTATCTCGCGCAAGTCAATGCTTCAATTCTTTAATCTAAAATCTAAAATCTCAAATCGATTGGCCGTAAGGTGCGCCCAGCGCACCCTACTTTTAACTTGATTTTGCCTGACGATCGGGCTTCATCCAACCAAGCCAGAACGCAGGGCGAGAACGGCTGCCTGAGTGCGGTCATCAGCGCACAACTTGTTCAAAATATTGCGGACGTGAGTCTTGACTGTACCGACGGTAATATAAAGCTTTTCGGCGATTGCAGCATTGCTGTAACCCTGTACGATTAGTTCCAAAACTTCTAATTCCCGCTCGGTTAAAGGGTAAGTCTCAATGATGTGACTAAACTCTGGTTCGGCAGCCTTAATGGTGACTCTTTTGCCCTCAGCCTTCGGTTCTTCCGGCGCGGGTTCCTGAGTGCGAGCTTGTTTGAGGACGATACGGGCGATCGCCGGATCGATCCAAGAGTTACCTTCGTGAGTTACTTTTACTACATCTAATAACTGATCGAAGCTAATATCTTTCATGCAGTAAGAATCAGCTCCGGCGGCAAAAGCTGCCAGAACTTCTTCTTCATTGTCCTGAAAAGTCAGAATCAAAATTTTTGTATCAGGATCGGACTCCGCTACCGATTTCTTGAACTTTTGTGTAAGTTCAATGCCATCAAAATCCGGCAACCCAATGTCTACAATTGCCACGTCAGGTTTTGAAGACTGAAGCAGTTTCAATCCCTCTGTAGCGTTAGCTGCATCGCCGACAACTTCTATTGTGTCACGCTGTTGTAAAGCTGTGCGGATGCCAACTCTTGTCAGGTCATGGTCTTCTACCAAAGCAACGCGAATTTTACTCATCTTTCTTCCAATAGTCCGCTAAAGTTTTAAAATATCATCAACTGACTCAGCTAAACTGAGTAAATTTGAGAATGTGTCCTGATTTAGGGTTTTACAGGTAGCACATCATTTTAAAGCATACTCATGCAGCCGCCAAGAATGCAAGTTAATTTTTAAGTTATTTTGCGATGCCTGCAGGAACCCGATCGGGACAGGTAAGCTCTCAATGTTTTAACAGTTTAACTGAATTATCTCATTGTCCGCCCGTTGATAGAGGTAAAGATACCACTACCCGGATAAATTTAAAGTATAAAAAATTTTGATGCACTTGGGTTCTCAAAATCAATAAAGCTAGCAGCACGAGTCTTTAGCCGGTGTTAGGGCTCTAGTCCAATGCTTATTTATATAACCTGTTATGACTCAGTATCACGGCAATAAGTCTTTTCCCTCGGAGTTTTCCGACTCGGAAATCTTACACAAAGTATCTGAAATAACATCCCCCCAACCGCAAGTTGGCGACTGCGAAACTCAGGACGATCGCCTGTGGTCGGCAATTCCTCACATAGTTTGGAAAACAAAGGCCGACGGCTGGGCGACTTATTTCTGTCAGCGCTGGGAGGAGTACACAGGCGTACCAGCATCAGCAGCTTTGGGTTTCGGCTATCTGGCGCGCGTCCACCCAGAAGACCGCCCTCGTCTATTGGCGAGATCGCACAGTTCTAAGTTCCCGCCGCCAAGCTACGAAATTATATTTCGTCTGCAGACGCGAGAGGGCACTTACCGCTGGAACGTGGCAAAAGGAGAGCCTGCTAACCCCGACAGTCAGGAAGTTTTGGAGTGGGTGGGAACCTACACAGATATGGAGCCGATCGAACAAACTCAAGCCGATCCCCAAGCAAAACGAGAATTTTGGCCGCATCAAGCGCGATCGGAAGCTAATTTCCAAGTAGAAAAATTGTGCGAAGCCCGGACGGTAATAAAGGCTGGGCAGGATTTACAGGTGATAGAGCAGTTTACAAATATATTGAGCCAGCGGGCGGGTAGCTTGTGCCAGTTGTTGCAAGGCATTGCGGATGCGACTGTAGAGGCGATCGCAGGAGCGGAATTTTGCCTAGTTGCTCTCCTGGAGTCCGATTGCAGCGGCCTCAAACTCAGCGCTGTCGGAGGGACAGAAAACTTTGGTGGGGGCAAAACTCCGCACGTGCAAAACAAGCTGCTGTGGAAAGCATTTGCGACGGGAGAGTCTGTACTGTGGCGCTCGGAGTGCCGCAAAGGCTTGCTGCCGGCGGCGGCTTGTGCAGCGGCGATCGAGTCGGGGCAAAGCGGGCGTTTGGGTGTGCTCGCCATCGGCAACGGGAAAGACAGCACGGCGATGGACGGGCATACTCAGCAACTGCTGGCGGTGATGGGAAAACAAGCGGCGATGGCCATTAATAACGCACTGGCGATCGAAAAATTAAAAAAGCAGGAACAGCTTTTAGACTTGCAAAACGAGCTGCTAATTCGCCAGCAGGAAGAACTGGAAAATCAGGGGCGACGCATTCAACAGCAAAAATTGGAACTGCTAGAAGCAGCCAAGTTAAAATCGCAATTTTTGGGCATCATGTCCCACGAATTGCGAACTCCCATGAATTCGATTATCGGCTTTTCCCAATTGCTGCTGCGCCAGCACAAACAAATGCTGACCGCCCAGCAAACAGAAATGGTGGGGCGCATTTTACATAACGGCAAAAACCTGCTACTGCTGATTAACGATATCCTCGACCTCTCCAAAATCGAGAGTGGCCGCACAGAATTAAAAATTGAAAAATTTGATTTAGCGCATTTAGTAATGGATGTCGCCTTGGAATTCGGAAATCAAGCCACCGATAAGAATGTGGCATTGTCCGTCAGCGTGTGCTTGCAGCATCAGTTTATAGTTAATGACAAGTTGCGCCTGCGGCAAATTTTGGTCAATCTCGTTTCCAACGCGGTTAAATTCACACATGAGGGCAGCATCTATATTGAGGTGCGGGAATTAAATCGCGATCGGCTAATTATCACCGTTCGGGATACAGGAATCGGCATCTGTGAAAAGGCTCTTCCCCACATTTTCGACAAGTTCCACCAAGGCGACCAAACCACAACTCGCCAATATCCAGGCACTGGTTTAGGACTAGCTATTTGTGCCTCTTTAGTCAAGATGATCGACGGCACAATTACTGCTGAAAGTCAACCAAAAAAAGGTTCGATATTTCGGATGGAATTTCCGCGAAAAGTTTATCCTAAAAAACTTACTTCCTGACTAAGGATCGCGAATTAAATAACTTACAATTTTAATTGTTATTGTGGGATGGGCGTCCCGCCCGTCCCACAAACTTGTGGAAGTTATTTAATTCTCATTCCTTAGTGCTTTAAATGCACAACAGCTTAATAGACGAAAAAATAAATAGGACTAAGAGCAAAAAAAGGTGTTACCTACTAATTATAGCGGTAGGGTGCGCCGAGACGCACCCTACATATAGAGGTTTTGGGTAATTCCTTTATTCTTGAGTCCCTCTCTGCTAGGAGGAGAGTTTGTGTAGGATAGGTTGCAACAGCAGACTCTTATCTAAAGACTAGAAGTTTTCCCTACTTCTGCCTGAGTAGCAATTGGTTTAACATCGGTGTAGCCCATATTATTAGCTACGTCGCGCAGCACCGAAATTTGCTGTTCAAAATCAAGACCTTCAATTTGACCCAACACGCCATTGACAGCCTCAGTTGCCTCATATCCGTCGGGGATATCGACAATTGTTTCACCCATACCAATCGCCCAAGCATACCAAACCACCAACTGATTGTTAGCAGTTAAAGCTCCGTAAGCGTGAGAATAGGGCGTGTCGTCGCGGTTGACAATACCTCGCATGATATTCAGTTGTTGATCGGCCGAAAGCTTGTAAAAATCATCCAGCAGCATGGGAGCTAATTCTGGTTCGGCGGCGGCGGGAGCGGCTGGTGTAATTGAATCTCCCATTTTTTCATAAACAAAGTAGAGCAGCGCCAGCTTTTCATCTGTACCCAACCCGTTGATTGTCTGAACGATGTTTTGAGTGTCGTTGGAGAGAGAGTGAGGATTGGTGGCGGCGGGTGAGTTCATAAACAAAATTCCTTAAAAATGCTTTCAGAATATATAAATATCAACATTTGTAAGTGCCAGTCACCATCCCGAAGAGGTAATACGATTTGAGGTTTTAAATTTTAGATTTTAGATGAAAGAATTGAGAATGACAGATGAGGTATGGGTTTGAAGCTTGCATATAGTTGGATTAGTTTAGGAAACTCGTGTAATGTTGACCAGCCACATGAGAATAAATCAGCCTTGAGATAGAAGCGCGCGATATATCTACGGGTAGATGAAAAATTAACGAAATAGAATCACAATAAATACAGTAAATTGTTAAATAAAACTAGAAAGGAGTCGGCTATGTCTCAAATCAATACAGAACCAAATAACACTGAAAGCTTTGACGCTCAGCAGATAACTGAAAGCGTGGAAGCTGGAGAACAAAAGTTGCCGACAGTTGATGTATCAGCAGACTACGAAGCTTCAAAAGAATTTAGTGTTAGTGACATCGATCGCACGGGTGCCGGCGCTCAAGCTGCCGCCGCTGCAACTGCACCTAAATTTCCTATTCCCGCTCCTAAAGATATCGCAAAGCCGGCAGATACAAGCGGCAATCCCGCTGATTTTCGTTCGATGGCTCAGGAAATTAAGCCTGCAGGTACACCGGGCGAAGTTACCGACGATTTGATGCAGAAAGCGATCGATCTTGGTACTCCCGGCAGTTAATTTAGAAATTCTCCATCCTCGACGGACAACCTCTGTATTGTAGGGTGCTTATGACGCGCCTTCCCCCTATAATTCGCGCGTCAAACCACTTTTTATATAAGTCCTGCAAGTGACTGTACGATAAGCTGCAATACAGTAGGGACGGAACAAGGTTTTGTCCTTAAAAGCTGCAATAGGGTAGGGACACAACATTTTTGTGTCCTTAAAGCGTTAATTTTAACTCTCCCTAATCGCTTAATTTTAAGTCGATCGCCCGACAGATTTGGCCGACAGTGCGATCGCCCAAAATTTCAATTACTAAATCCACGCGATCGCCCTCCTCAACCATCGACTTAATAAATAACTCGGGATGCAGCGCTTTCCAGAAATATTCGACAAACCGATTAATTTCCGCTTCTGACATTCCCGACTTCCCCGTCGCCATCATTTCCCGTTCCGCCTGATTGCGCCACACTTGAGAAATGCGATAATCTTGGGGATACAAAACCATCAACCGATCTAATCGGTTCCACAGGGGCAGATAGTCGTGCAGCTTCGCATTCATATCGCGCGCAAACTGACAGTCGCTTTCTGTGGAAATCGGAAACGGTGCAGCCGCCAAAAACTCGTTTAATTTGGCATCAACCACCGGATTCACACCGACAAACCAACCTTCAAAAAGTACAATATCCGCACCGGAAATAATTTCGGGTTGACTTCTATCTCCTGCACCTCCATAGGCTGATTTGTCAAACCTGGGAATTTCTATATTTTTAATTATATCCGGTTTGAGGGCATCTGATTTGGGATTGTCAAATGCTGCTAAATTATGAGTTTGAGAACCGCGCAACTTGTCTAAAACTGCGATTCCCAAGTCAATATCGTGAGTGCCGGGGGGGCCGCGCCAAATTAAACGCGGGTCTGCTTTTTGGAGTTGTTGGCGATCGGCATAAGTCTTGTAAAGATCGTCTAAAGAAAGGCTGACAGTAGAATATCCCAATTTTCCCAGAATCAGCCTCAAAACTTGGCATAAAGTAGTTTTTCCCGTTCCTTGCCCTCCTAAAATTCCTTGAATTAAAGGACGGTTTAAACTTTGTTTGGCAGTCGATAATTGCATTGCCAGCGGCAGCCACAGATTCCACAAAGTTTCGAGGAAAACAGTTGACTTTAGGGGGAAAGTATGCAGTTCGTCAAGAAGAGAAAAGAATAAATCGGTTTTGCAGCGGACAACATCGGCTACACTGTCAGGAGTAATCCCAAAAGCGCGCGTTCGCGAAGCCCTCGAAGAGGATCGCACATCATCCGCAAGTTCCCACAAAGCCAGGTGATCGAAGTCGGGAGCGATCGGGCGATCGCCGGCTTGCCATCGATGTAAAATTTCAACAGGGGTTACAGTCGATCGATCCATATCCTAAAAACTCTCGCTAGCGGGGGCTGGTTTTGTCCAATTACTATCTACAACCGACAAATATTTCCCCTCCTTTTAAGAGCCAAGTTTGAAAGCCTCCACAAATAAATTGTAAGTCACGCCAATTTTCAGAGCATAGAGCATATCCACCCAAAAAGAACGGGCTACAGGCCGCGGGCTGCCGTAAACCAGCCAGCTCGCAAACTCAGTCAACAACACCAACAGCCCGGCCGCGATAATATCCCAATCTGCTGATTGTCCGGCGATAGTCGAAATAGCAGTTCCCAAAAAAGTGCCGAAAAGCAGGCTAATTAGCAGTAGCGAAATCCGCCGCCAAGGATTGCTCAGCCAGCCTCGGAATCGCTCGCCCAGAACATCAATCAATCTGTTAATTCGGGTATTCTGCATAAAAAAAGTTATACCATTGGAGATTCGAGATTGGAGATTTGAGATGCGGAATTACTGATGAATATTGGGTTTTGGAGTACGGGCATAGAGTAGCACTTTTTTTTTCAACTGCTATTAAAAGCTATAACGATGAGTCAACAAATGCCCCTCCAGGCTAAATCCAAATTCTTACCGCGGTCAGTATGTCGCCATCTAAAATATAAAATTTAACATCTAAGATGGTATTAAGCGATTGGCGAATTATAGCAGAGAACGGTTAAGTCATTAAGTGTAACTGTATCTTGTGTCACAGCAGCCCCTGGTTTTACATTAAAAATAGTTAAGACTCATTGCGGGTGCAGTCTATCCTTTAAGCCTAAAATTTATGAATCTTAAAATTTACCAGCTCGTAATTGGAGTGTCGATCGTCCTAATTACAGGAATGTTTCTAGGACGTTTTGAAATCACTATCTCCAACGGTTCAAATCAGTCGAGCGATTGGCCCTCACAAGCCACCGCACTCCCCCCCATACCCCCCATTTCTCCAGTTGCGACAGATTCAGCAGACACCGCTAGCGAGCCCAAACCCGACTCAACACCAACCCCCCCAGATCCAGAGGAGGAAGTGCTTTCCTCAATCCCTGTAGATGCTAAAGCCTCCGGCCGTTTGCGCGTCAGCAACCGCAGCGAACACCCAGTGCGAGTGGCCCTGCTGTCGAAACGGCAAGCCAAGGAATCCTACGGCAAACCGGCGCACTGGGATTTTGCGCCGGGGGAAGGTGGCGGCAAGGGACTGATGCTATCGCTGCCGGAGGGAAAGTTACAAGTCAAACGGGGAGACATTTTAGTGGTTTTTGCTCAGGATGGTTCTCGCCGCTACTGGGGGCCTTTCGTCGCCGGGGAGACACCCTCGCCGGCTTGGAACAGCACAGCCGGAGAATGGCAATTAATTTTGCAGCCGTGAACGCTTAGCTGCAGGTGCCGAGATTTTGGTCGAGAATTCCGGTCGATACGGTCTTGTTGAGAATGGGCTATGGGAGGTTAAACTCACATATCTTGCACCATTCTCGCTTAACAGGCTTTTGGGCCTGTTCCACAAAGAGTGAATTTTCTTGTGGGGAGTAGGGGTTGGGCAGGAGAGCCAGCCCCTGAAAGGCTTGTTGAGAATGGTGCAACATCTCTGTTTAACTGATATCTTGCACCATTCTCGCTTAACAGGCTTTCCGGCCTGTTCCACAAAGAGTGAATTTTATTGTGGAACAGGCCGGAAAGCCTGTTCATAAAAGCCTTCTTGAGAATGGTGTAACATCTGAGTTTAACCAGATTCGATCGAATGGGGAGTTTCGAGAATGCGAATCTTTCGGTAGACTCTCTATGCGAGCTAAAATTTAAAATCTAAAATCGCAGGAAGTTTGCGTGAAGGAAGTTATTAAAAATTTGTCAGAGTTTAGGAAGCGCCCGTTAGCGTTAGCGAAGCGATCCGAAGGAAAGCCCTCGAAGAGGATCGCACCAAAGCTGCTGTCGCTTTTATGGCTGTGCGCGATCGCCTGGGTAGGTTTCTTGTGGAATCTCGGCAACATCGGTTTAGTTGACGAAACCGAACCGTTGTTTGCCGAAGCCGCCCGTCAAATGACGCTGACAGGGGATTGGATCACTCCTTATTTCAACGGCGAAACGAGGTTTGACAAGCCACCGTTGATTTACTGGCTGATGGCGGTGGCTTACCGCACGCTGGGTGTTAACGAATGGGCCGTGCGTCTTCCCTCGGCCTTGTGTGCGATCGGTCTGACTTGCCTCGGATTCTATACCTTATCGAAGGAAGGAGGAAGTTCGGCAACGGATTCTGTAACGGATTTAACGGATGTCAGGAATAAGGAAGAAGGGCACGATACGGATTCGGACACGGATACACGGATGAATGTAACTGTCTTTTCTCCCTCGTTCTCCCACTCTCCCACTCCCCCACTCTCCCCTTCTCCTAGTATTCCTATTTTTCTTTCTACTCCCTGGATTGGTGCTGCCCTAATAGCTTTAAATCCCCAAACTATTGCCTGGGGACGGACTGGCGTTTCAGATATGCTATTAGTTAGTTGTATGTGTTCGGCACTATTCGCATTTTTTCTCGGTTACACTCTAGAAGAACAGAGAGAAAAAGCCGAATTTTCCACCGTTTCCGCTTCCCGATTTCCCAATAAGTGGTATCTGACTTTTTACGTACTAATTGCCTTAGCAATTCTGGCTAAGGGGCCTGTGGGAATTGTCTTGCCAGCGCTGATTGTTGGCTGCTTCGGGCTTTATTTGGGAAATTTTTGGCAACTTTGGCGCGAAATGCGTCCGGTGTCGGGAATCTTGATTATTCTGGCGATCGCCTTGCCTTGGTACATTTTGGTTATTTTAGACAACGGTCAAACTTATATTGACAGCTTTTTTGGCTATCACAATTTCCAGCGTTTTACTGGAGTAGTCAACAAGCACTCCGCGCCTTGGTATTTTTACTTTTTTGTAGTGCTAGTTGGTTTTGCACCTTGGTCGATTTATTTGCCGGTGGCGATCGCCCGTACCCGTTTTTGGCAGCGCAGTTACTGGCGTCGTCAACCGCGATCGGCTCAGTTGAGTTTATTTGCCATCTTTTGGTTCGGGTGCATCTTTGGCTTTTTCACGATCGCCGTGACCAAATTGCCCAGTTATGTATTGCCTTTAATCCCCGCCGCTGCGATTTTGGTAACGCTGCTGTGGAGCGATATTATTGCAGGCAACGAACCAGAAAATAGGCGGGCAAAGTTAGAAAAAAAACCTAATTCTTTACCGCGAGGGCTGTTAGTTACATACATTTTCAATGTCATATTTTTACTGATTATAGCCGGAGCAACTTTCTACTGCTACAACTGGCTCGGAGACGACCCGGCTATGCCCAATTTTCCCCAAGCAATTCAGCAGTCGGGATTGCTGATTGTAGGCGGTACGATTTGGATAATTACAGCGGTGGCGATCGGACTTTTACTTTGGCAGCGGCAACAGCGCTGGATTTTGGTTGCTAACTTCATCGGGTTAGTAGCATTTATCATCTTTGGTCTTACTCCCGCCTACAAATTGGTTGATATCAACCGCCAGTTACCTCTGAGACAGTTAGCGCAGGTTGCCGTTCAACAAAAACTGCCAGGAGAAGAGTTTATTATGGTTGGTTTCTGGAAACCAAGTCTGGTTTTTTATACCGAAGAGCCGGTGACTTACTACCGAGCTGTCAGAAGGGCGATCGACTACATTAAGGAATCAAAAAACCCAAATTCTCCCTCTATTTTGTTGCTGGGATATCCAGAGAAATTTGTGGAATTAGGATTGCAGCCAAATCAATATCAATTGTTGGAAAGTCGCGGCGCTTACCAACTCGCCAGGGTTCCGAGAACAGCATTTCGATAGTGGATTGTACTGCGGTGTGAGCCGACCTATATGGTGTGAAAGTAGGGGCAATCCCCCCGTGGTTGCCCCGGAATTTGGATATGGTGCGTCCAGGACTGCAAAAGCTATAATCTAGTCACTACCTAAAGCCCGAAGCTGGGAGCCTACAATGGTTTCAATTCTCAACAAACCCTCCTCATTAATCCATGAGATTTGCATTGAAAAAGTCGATCGGTGGAAGTTGTTCAAATTTAGTGAATCGCTCCAACAGCGTATGGAAAATTTGTTAGAGAAGAAGAAGGACGATCGACTAATAGCAGAAGAGGCAGCCGAACTCGATGCCATTGGGGAATTAGATCGTATCTTTACCCACATCAATGCAATGATGGCGGCTCAAGATGTCAATCAGCGATCGTGAGTTAACTAGCGTTACGGAGTAGATTAGATGAATCCTGAGACAAAACAAGTATCACAGCACATGAAAGAATTTGGGCTTCATATTCTTGGGAGAGCTATTTATGATGCAACATTTAGCGAGATCACGAGGCCTTTTGCTCATATGTTGTCGGTAGTTCATGCAGCACATGGAGCAGAAATACTTATCAAGGCACGCATTGCTGAAGAGCATCCGCTTTTAATCTTCAAGTCCTACCCTAAATCAAATACTACTAAGGATGTATTGAGTATCAAGGAACTCTTTAAGTACAGTCGAACTTTAATTTATTCAGAGTTACCTGAAGTTCTTTGGGCGACAACTGGTTATAGAATCAAGGAATTAGATAGATATCAAAAATTTGGCGATCTGCGAAACATCATTGTCCATTTTTCTGCCGCTCCTGATTGCGAAGCTTCCACAGAGACATTAAAATTTGCTTTGGAAGTTTTAGATTATATAGTTCAGGATTTTTGGGGTGAAAGCTTGATTTACTATTCGCAAGAATGGGACGATGTAATCATTTCTGAGGGTTATCTGCGAGAACAAATTGAGCAATTGAATATTCAGGTGCACCCCGACACACAGAAACAAATAGAAAGTCTTGACCTAACCTTAAAATAAAATGGATATAGAAGCCAGAAAGGGAACGATCGCTCATAATTAAGGGAGTGTCTACAGCCACGCCACATCATCGAGAAAAGCGTATTTAGAAAAGTGGAAGATTATGATTCCAATCAATGAAGCCCAAAAGCAGTTGCAGCAGTTGATCGATGCGGTGAGTCAGTCACACCAACCTATTGTGATCGCAGGACAGACTAGCAATACAGTGTTATTATCTGAATCTGACTGGGCATCTGTGCAGGAAGGAGACACTGTATCTTCTCTCAGTGCCAGGGATGCGGGAATCAATTCGGGAAGGAATGGCAACGGCGATCGAGGATTGCGATCGCCAGTTGCAGTGGTGAATGGGAATCTGGTATACACCAAGCAGGCACAGAAAGATGCCAAAAAACTGGTGTTTAGCAATTTACGATACAAAGCATAAGAGTTCAGGCGCTACTATGGGTATCAGTCAAAGAAAAGACTATCCCACGATATGTATTTACTCTAGATAAGGTGATAACACATAATGCAAAAGCAAACAGACGATCTTAATCAGCAGTTAGAATCAGTTCGTTGCAAAATTATTAATTCCTACCTGGCAACTATTGAAGATAGCTTTCGAGAAAACCGTCCCCAACTAAAACTTATCAATTATGGTACGGGTTCTGGAAAAACTCACCAATTGTTTCAAGCGATTTATAAAACCATAGAAGAACATTCAACTATTCAAATAATCGGCATATATGTTGCGCCATTGAGAGAACACTTATGTGTTCCAACTTCAGTTGAGAGCCAATACCAAAATATTCCCGTCTATAAAATAAATTCGTTAGAAATGAAAACGACGGATGAGTATATCAAATTATACAAGGAACTAATATCTTCTATTCTCAAAAACACAAAACTTTGGAGAATTGATAAAAAAGTATGTTCTGAGGAAAAGGTTCAGGAAAATAAACGCAACCTAGAGAAAGTAAAAGAGGTGATTAAACGCCTTGAATATGTAAAAAACACAGGTTTAGGAGATGAGGATTTTAATGATTCTGAAATTACGAGAGCCAGACGGGAACTGAATCATTTAATTGAAAGCTTTTTAGAGTTTTTTATCAAATGTGAATTAGATAAAAGAAATTGTCCTGCTCAATGCTCAAAGTTAATTGAAATATTTTTCCCCCTCCATCTTCTGCAAAACAAATCTGGAATTTTGATGCTCACCTATAATAAATTTGAAACGGCTATTCCGTACTTTATCCACAATGGTACAAAATGGGTAAAGAAAAGCAGTCATCTCGATAAATACGTTATTGAGCATACAGACAACTCCCGAAAGTTTATCCTTGCCTTGGATGAGCAGGAAGATGGCTATCAAATTATGCTAGAGGAGAAGATTGATATTATCTCTCCTGAAAAACTGGCCATCAATAATGCGCTGTCATCTATCAATAGAGAATTTTCGATGCTGTTTTCAACTCAAAACAATGAAAACAGAGATTTTTTAACTTTTGTAGATAAGAATAAGGGAGCTTTTTACGAATTTCAAGAACACTTGGAAAAAGACAAAGTTCTAGAAGAAAAATTGCAAAAATTCGCCCGCACATATCAAAGACTGACTGTTGAGGAGGGAAACTCTATCAAGTTTTTACAACAAATAGTAAAAATTCAAAAGGGGCTTGACGAATCAACGGAAGAAATTGTGGGAATTTTCGAGAATAATGATGAAGAAAATCCCATTATAGTAGATTTTGAAATGTTATCCAGAGTTATTTCAAAATTCGAGAATAATAGAAGTTTGTTGATTCCTCAAAAGCTTTACAATAAAATATGTGATGATTTAATGAACATTTTTGCATACAACAACCTATACATCTACAACCTAGAACCTCTGCAAAAATTGTTTTTAACCAAACCTTCTGGCGGGCACGTCCAAATCACAGAGGAAAAAGTGGCAGATAATACCTCTGTAGCAGAGTTAATTTATGCCATTCTAGCTGTGCGATCGCAAATCAAAACCATCAAAGATTTTCTAGCTAACGTCTTAGATGCTGAAGATTCTCAATCCCGTTCTTTAGAAATTTGGTCGAAACAAATAGCTAAAGTCCAAAAGGCAAGTGAAGAAACTCCATCGCAAAATCAACTGCTAAAATACTTAAATATTGCCTATGTCTATGAAAGTTATAAGTCGATCGTAAATATCAAAGAAATTTCTCGTTATCAAAATCCTAAAAATAATCTGATCGAGCGCGCCCTTAGAGAAGTTTCTATTGGTAGTACGGCTATATTGACTTCGCCTGAATTCAAGATAAATTCCATGTTATGCAATAATAGTAATGTGATTTTTTTGATTTCAGCAACAGGAGGAATTTTAGGAGATTTAAGCACGAGCTATGATATGCAGTATTTCAAAGATAAATTGCGGAATGCTAGTGAATCCGGTGAAAGTTCCTTTAAGGAAATGAGCGAGGAAGAAGTATCGCTTTGCGAAAACATCAGAGAGAGTCGTGAGGCGAAGCGACAGATTGCAGTAAAGTTTTTCGGTGAGGATTTATTGTCTTTCCCAAATAACGCAACTCAAAAAGTTGTGGAACGATTTGAAGAAAAGATTTTAAAAGGTTTTATCGACGATATCAAGCAGGATGGGAATTGGCTGGGAAATTACAAAATCCAAGAACTTCAAAAGTTTATTCGTTTCTTGTTTTACCTGTTTGAGGATGACTCAATTAAAGAAACAATTGCTTTTACTCAAACTCTACGCTGGATTAAACAGTTAATTCAACATTGCGAGCGGCTCAATCATGCTAACTTTATATTTAAGGTGTCACCCAAACATCCAAATATATATTATCTGCAAGTAAAGCATAAGGAATATCAGAGTAAGATTCAGATTAAAATAATTTTGTATGAGGCATCATTCAACAGTCTTTACTGTGACAAAAAAGCTGAGAACACGTATTTGAATGAGCTGGTTGAAAAAGAAGGGGAAAAAATATTCTTCATATCGGCTTATCAATCAGCTTCCAAAGGATTGAATCCTATCATCAAAAACCCTAACGGCAATGAAAAAGATTTCGACTCTTTAGCTTTGTTAATGGACAGTTACTATACAGTAATGGGCCCATCGCTTAACAAATCAAAAGATTCGGGATTATCTATGACGCTTTACCATTTTGCCTTAATGAAAAGTATTGTAAATTTGGGAGAGTCTGATATTGAAATCAAAGATTTCAACCAATACCTCAGCCAACCAGAAGCTGGAGAATTTCGACAGCAGCAACACCAGATTTTATTAGGGAAACAAGTTTTGCAAGCTATCGGCCGATCTGAGAGACGCGATTTTCCAAACCAAGTAGTAAAAATATTTGTTAATGAAGAAACCCGAAAAAATCTAGTAAATTTTTACAGATACCTGGAACGGGAAGAAAAGGAGGAAATTCGGAAATTTTCCGTTAACAACCACAAAGTCTACTTAAGCGTTCGAGAAGAAGAGAAAAAACGAGCGATTAAGGATTATGACGATCATGTTATTGATGAGATTGATGCCACTCTGGCTTTTCAAGAGTTTAGAACACAAATGTTGGAGGAAATCGAGCGCTTTCATCTTAATACACATACTTTTGATATCGCACAAGCGTGGGATGCGTTGCGCGACCCAATTGTTTTCAAGGACCCAGCCAAGTATCTGGAAAAGTTGCGAGATTCAGAGCTATTTCCTGATGATTTTATTGAGTCATTATTCTATCACAACCCAGAACAAGTTGAATTTACGCCATATTTAGCTTCCGAGGAAGAAAGCGGTCAAAAATTCCAGATTATCAGTGATAGCATCAATGGGGAAAAAATCTATTTTTACCAGAAGGGGTTATATCCTGAATATCTAAAAATCAGCGATCGAGGCTATGACTTAGAAGGTAATGAAATTGACTCGCTAGAGCCTTCGACTGATTTAATCTACAGACTGTACAACAAGTTGATCCCCAAACCCGAAGTTTTTAATACTTATATTCCGCGTCCGCATTTCTTTTACGATGTGTTGTATCCCTCACTGGCTGAAAATTTTGTGGAACGCTGGATTCAAGATATAATTTTCAAAGGCAAAGACTGGAAAGCTATAAAATCCACCTATGGTTTTGAGCCATTGCAAGATTTCACAAAGTATCGTAAGCTATACGAGCGGTTTGATTTGTACTATGTCAAGGAGAAGACGCTATTTTGTATTGATGTTAAAGCTTGGAGCGTGGCTTCGGGAAATCGCCTGTCCAAAAAAACCCTGGATAAAACCGAAAAGAAGCTGAAGGCGATTGTTTCAGACTATCCAGAATTTAGCACTGCGAGAGGGTTACTCCTTAACTTGCACGCCGCCCAAGCAAAAAATCAACAACACTCACCCAGGTTATTTTCGGGAAATTTGATTTTCTTTGACGATCGCAATTGTCCAGTACAATCCAATATCCTCACCGAGTTTTTGTTTCCCAAGGAGAAATAAAATGAAAAATAAAATAGCAGCCTTATCAGATATATCGCGAACCAACCAAATAGAAATATTACAAAACCCACAAGAAGTTGCCGAAAAACTGTTTCAGTATCTATTTAAAATGGGACAAGGGATAGAACATTTTCCTCTTAAAAATCGGCTTGCTGAAGATGAAAATTCTGAGAATGAGGATTCACGGGCTAGCTTTTATAAAGAACAGCATAAATACATTAAAAATGAAATAAAAAAAAGGCTGGCTGAACATGGGCAAGAACGGGAAAATTCAGACATTCAATACTTCCTATCCTATACTGGTGGCAAAAAATATGTGTTCTTTTTATCGCCTAATAAAAATCATTCGGGATGGCAAAAGTTATTTACGGCTAATTCTAGCGATCGAGAAAGAATCTTCAACCTCATTTTCAAGTTTTATATTCTGTCTCTAGGCTTATCCGTTGAAACAATAAATGGTTTTGAAGAATTACTATTACTCCATTCGATGAAGCCCATTGAATCAAAAAAATCTCTTTTTGTCTGGGGACATAATTTGTTAATCAAATACAATCCATATAATGTACTAACATTAACCTTGTCTCGAAAATACCGAAAATTCTTATTGCCCAAAGATAAAAAAGATTACAAGACTGTAGATGGTGATAATTTAGGAGAGTTGTTGGTATGCAAAAATAAAAATTACTACTTCGATCGCGATCTAGATGCTCGTCACAAAAATGATATTCCTTTTATGCAATTTGATACAGAGCCCAAAAATTATGACAAGTTCAAAAAAACTCAGCTTTATCATTACCAAAACCTCATGACAAAACTTGAGGGCTTTTTAAGTGAGTGCCAGATTAAATTTAAATCTCTTGATTTTCAGGCTGACCACTACTTAGAAAACCCTTTCATCAAAAACATAGAATCTGTAGAATTTTTAGACATTATTAATAATACTGGAGTCGATTTAGCTGAATCTGACCAACAATTTTTGCAACATTTTCTGAAACATCAAGGGGTATCTACGATCGCATTTTACAATCAGGGAAAAACTGTTAGTACCTATGAAAAAGTAGAATCTGAAGGTGAGGAAGAGGTTTGCTGGAGAATTACTGAATCTATTAAATGGTCAGATATTCAACTCGAATCAGGAAAAAACTATTTGGTTTTCAATAAACTTTTGGAGGAAGAAGCCGGTTCAAGGGCTTACCAGAGAAAAGATGCTCTGTGGTGTCCATCAACAAAAATAGATAATAAATCGTCAGTAGATTTCTATTCACAGTTAAAGAAAAGATTTAACTATTTAGACACAGGAGTTTTTGTTAGCACGCAGGGGATAAATATACCCGAATTTACTGGTGTAGGAAATAATAAATCAGCTTTGGCGGTTCTTAATTATACAGCTCAAATCGATCGAGATAGTCTCCAAAATGATACGAAAGCTTGGACAGAGGGGAAATTATTGGATGTAGAGGGTTATATTTCCTGCTATCTAATAGGACAAGAAGATAGCAAGGAATGGGAAAATTTCTGCGATAAATACAAGATAAAGATTTCCCCAAAATTTCAGAAAGTCTTGATAGAGTTGGGAATTAAGAACTGGATCGCGCAGAGTTTTTCAAATGAGAACTTGGGCTTGCCTATTACTACTCCTCAATCATTTACTGAAAAACAATTTTTTAGTATTTATGTCCGCAGCCCTAGAAACAAGGAAGCTAAAGCGGTTGCGGTAGAATTTCTTTGCAAAGATGGTTGCATATATATAAAAAATGTAATCTACGATTTGAAACAAATAGAATCTAAGTTTCGATTCTTAAAAAAGAAAAAAAATAAGTCAGAAAAATTAATTGACGATCAAAAATATTTTGTAGATGAATCAGAGGATCTGTATATTAGTTGTTATACAGATGATTTTTATACACCAACGTTAATTGGACGGACTGGTATTATTGAAGACTTGGAAAGCGGAGAACTAACAATAGATCGAAAAAACAAAAGTGAAAATAGTAGTAGATTTTTACCTTTGGTATCCCATTACAATAGCGAGATTAAACCTATTAACAGAATCCAAAAGATGATATCTTTGGATTTAAAGAACGAAATATTTATTCAGTATTATGTTCCTCCCGCGCAAAATATCGTAGGAGTGATTAAGAAAGGGTTTAGAGTCTATCATTTGATTGGGAAGAGATATTCAGGAGAGTCAATTCCCACATCTGAGCTGATCGAGCATCCCATCACAGCTTTACATCTTAGTACGCTAACTCACAATGTTTTAAAAATCGGGGAAAACAGTCAATCGTCATTGTTACAAAAAGTAGCACAAGTATTAATTGAAAATTGAAACAAGGCTGAATTTGAATGCTGCTTTCAGAAAAAATCCAGATAGTTCAGCGAGAGGAGAAGCTCATCGGATACACTCACATCTGGTCTGAGGCCGGAGACAAGTATCAACGTCAGCTAGAAGCCAACCTGCTACTTAGAGCCGATCGAGGATTGCGATCGCCCTTTAGACTGGTAACTTGGCCGACCATACGTGCCATAATCAGCCATATTATCTGGTACGCGATCGCCTGGAAATATGGATGCGCTAATCGGCAAAACTTTACAGGGTGGAAAGTACACCCTCGAACAAGAACTGGGACGCGGCGGCTTTGGAATAACTTTCAGGGCAAATCACCGCTATTTAGGACAGCCTGTAGTCATAAAAACCCTCAACGAATCTCTGCGGCAGCAACCTAATTTTGCTGAGTTCGATCGCAAGTTTCAAGACGAAGCGAGGCGGTTGGCTTCCTGCGTTCATCCGAATATTGTCCGCGTCAGCGATTTCTTTGTGGAAGACGGGCAGCCTTACATGGTGATGGACTACGTTCCGGGTCAGAATTTGGGCGATGTAGTCGGTTCAAATAATCCGCTACCAGAAAATCTCGCAATTCTCTACATCACTCAAATTGGCGCTGCTTTAAAAGTTGTTCATCAAAAGGGTTTGCTGCACCGAGATATCAAGCCGCAAAACATTCTGCTGCGCCAAAACACCCAAGAAGTTGTGCTGATAGATTTTGGAATTGCCCGCGAGTTTACTCCCGGTGCAACCCAAAGTCACACTAATATGGTGTCCGACGGCTACGCGCCCCCAGAACAGTATTTCGCCCAAGGAAAATATACGCCCGCCACAGATGTTTACGGTATGGCGGCGACGCTTTACACTTTACTGACAGCACAGGTGCCGGTGGCTGCAATTTTGCGTACCAGTCAGCCGATGCCTTCACCCCGCGACTTGCGGCCTCAGCTAAGTGCGGCTGTCAGTTCTGCAGTGATGCGGGGGATGACAGTAGAAGCTCAAAATCGCCCTGCTAGCGTGGATGAGTGGCTGTCGCTGCTGCACGGGCAGCCTCATGGTGCAGCGTCGCCGAGCACCGGGCCGACGGTGGCGGTGATGCCGGGACACGGGCCTCAGTCGCCGGCGGGTTCCAGAACAGCGCCTGCTGTGGTGTCTTCTGGGCAAGGCAGCCGCAAGGTTTGGTGGATTTTGGGGTTCGTGACGATCGCACTTATTGTGGCAGGTTTTGTCGGTATTGCTAGGGTTTTCCTCAACCGGCCGTCTTCGGAACCCGCACCGGTGGCCCAGGACGATCGCACTTCGGCCCCTGCAGATCCAGACGCGCGCGTGAACCCCGCACCAATTCCCGCGCCGACACCAACGCCTTTCTCGCCGACTCCGAGAGAAACTCCGCCGCCTGCTGCTGAAACTCCAGCGCCTGCTGCTGAAAATCCAGCGCCTGCTGTTGAAACTCCAACACCGGCCCCAGCGCCAACACCAGCGCCTTCTCCCGATGCTGTCGAACCCACACCAACAGAAAAACTTGTTGACAAAGAGTTGCCGCCCGATCGATCGCCCGCACCCAGCGAACAACCGGGAACCAGTTATCAGAAGACTCCCACAATCCCTGGGTATGCCGTTGGTACGCCGGAAAGTCAGATTTTAGCCGAATTGGGAGAACCCACTGACTCTCAAGCGCGGGGCTATTGGCCAAATACTCGCACCGCACTTTACGAAATATTGCCAAATCGGATTACTCTGGGTTACATTTACGATCGCGATTCGGCCCAGCTAGTACAAACAGAGGGTTCTTTTGCTCAGTCTGTGGACGATTTGGTGGTGCGAACCGCCTTAAACGGCATGGTGGGCGGGGCAAACCGGGAGATTTTGCAGGGATTCCGCGACGTGCAGCAGCGCCGGAGTAATCGCTTTACGTTTAGGAAAGGTTCGCTGGAAGGGATAATCGAACGCAATGAGCGCGATCGGATTTACATCGGCGTCTGGGACGAGAACTTGCATTAATTAGGAATTACGCACGGGTGGTCAGAAACCGGGTTTTTGCTCCAAGACTTCGTTAAAGCAGACAAAAACCGCAAAAAACCCGGTTTCTTTAATCCCCAATCGAAAATCCAAAATCTAAAATCTAAAATCGGTTGACGCAACACGAAATATTGTCTATAATTAGAGAACGCACGAGGGGCTGTAATGGTTTCGACAGGGTGGCGAAAGCTGCTCCGTGATGCAGGTCGAGAGGGAGTCTACTCTCGTTAATATCGGCTCAAAAAAAATAGTAAATGCGAACAACATCGTTCCTTTCGCTCGCAAAGCCGTAGCTGTAGCCTAAAAACTTCTTGAGCTTGGTTTAGAGTGTATGCCACCTCACTCCGTTAAAGGTAGCATAACAACCCCCAACGGATGCCCTAGCTAAACGTTTCTAGTCGGCTAGCTAGGAAAGCAATCACTAGAAAATCCCCCCATTTGGGATAAAGATGGTTCCCGCCCCGAGGATTAGAGGGGATAAACCTGTGAACGATCGGAAGGTAAATACCCGCTTTGGACGGCAGTTCGATTCTGCCCAGTTCCATAAAAGAAGTGACGTAAAATCAATGGTTTAAGCCATTTGAAAGCCACTTTATAGCATTAAAAGGGCTCAGAGTTAACTCTGGGCCCTTTTGTTTGGCTCAGATAGCTCAACTCATCCGTGTATCCGTGTCAAAATCCGTGCAGTGCTCTACCTTTTCCCCGCGAGGGGACTGAAATATTTGCTGGTCGTTTTTCAATTGGCGTTCTCACCGCCTTGCAACCGTCAACAGTCAACCGTCAACAGTCAACCATCAACCATAAGTTACCCACCCATTAGCTACGCTGCCGGCTCATATAATTAGAACTTCACCCTGTCTGTGCGTTCTTGGAGCCTGTCGGGCGATATACTATTAGGCGGTAAAGCATTAAAAATCTTTACAAAGACCCCGATTTCTAAGCCTACTCCTACAAAGGACGGGTGAAAAATTATATGCTGAGCGCTCAAAAGCTGGAAAAATGAACCCAGGAATTGACTTACAAGGAAGTTTTGTAGAAGCCCTGATGAATTTGGGCTTACCGGCGGACATCGCCCAAGTGCTTTGGCTACCGCTGCCAATGTTGCTGATGATTGTCGCTGCCGTCTTCGGGGTACTGACTAGCGTCTGGCTAGAACGGAAAATTTCCGCCGCCGCTCAACAGCGGATAGGCCCGGAATTTATCGGCCCTCTGGGAGTGCTAGCACCCGTTGCTGATGGTTTGAAGTTGGTCTTCAAAGAAGACATTGTACCGGCAAAAGCTGACGCGCTGCTATTTACCCTAGGCCCGGTAATTGTGGTGATTCCAGTTTTTCTCTCCTACTTAATCGTGCCCTTCGGAGAGCATATGCTGATCGCCGATATGGGGACAGCAATATTTCTGTGGATTGCTCTTTCTAGCATTCAGCCGATCGGCTTGCTGATGTCCGGCTATGCTTCAAACAACAAATACGCCCTCCTCGGAGGACTCAGAGCCGCCGCTCAATCCCTCAGCTACGAAATTCCCCTAGCTTTGGCAGTATTGGCAGTTGTAATGATGTCCAATAGCCTCAGTACGATCGACATCGTACACCAGCAAGCCGGCTACGGCATTCTCGGCTGGAATATCTGGCGGCAACCAGCAGGTTTCCTGATTTTCTGGATCGCAGCACTAGCAGAATGCGAACGTTTACCCTTTGACCTTCCAGAAGCAGAAGAAGAATTGGTAGCAGGATATCAGACTGAGTACACAGGCATGAAATTTGCTTTGTACTATATCGCTTCCTACGTTAACCTCGTCCTTTCTTGCCTGTTAGTAGCAGTTTTGTACCTCGGCGGCTGGGAGTCCCCGATTCCTGTCGGAGTCCTGACAAATGCCCTAGGATTGAGCGAAACGACTCCTTGGTTGCAGGTAATTACCGGCTTGCTGGGCATTACAATGACCATGCTGAAAGCCTACTTTTTCTTGTTTCTGGCTGTTCTGCTCCGCTGGACTCTGCCGCGAGTTCGGATCGACCAATTGCTAAATTTGGGATGGAAGTTTTTACTTCCCGTTGCTTTAGTTAATTTGCTGTTGACCGCAGCTTTGAAGCTTGCCTTTCCCTTTGCTTTTGGCGGTTAATTCGTAATAGGTAACAGAACAGATAATAGCTAACCTAGAGTAGCTGTTAACTCTCATGACCTATTATCAATTAGCAATTACCAAAAACTCAAGTACAGAGAGAGAACACGATGCTAAAATTCCTCAATCAAGTAGGCGAATACGCCAAAGAGACTCTTCAAGCTGCTAAGTATATCGGTCAAGGGCTATCTGTTACTTTTGACCACATGAGACGCCGCCCGATTACGGTGCAGTATCCTTACGAGAAATTAATTCCTTCCGAACGTTTCCGGGGCAGAATTCACTTTGAATTTGACAAGTGCATCTCCTGCGAAGTTTGCGTTCGGGTGTGTCCGATCAACTTACCTGTAGTGGATTGGGAATTTAACAAAGAAACTAAGAAGAAGCAACTCAAGCACTACAGTATCGATTTCGGAGTGTGTATCTTCTGCGGCAACTGCGTAGAATATTGTCCGACTAATTGTTTGTCCATGACAGAAGAGTATGAGTTAGCCGCCTACGAACGTCACGAATTGAATTATGACAACGTGGCCCTGGGACGTTTGCCCTACAAGGTTACAGATGACCCGATGGTGACACCGATGCGGGAATTCGCTTATTTGCCGAAAGGTGCGATCGACCCCCATGAAGTTTCCTACACCGATCGCCGCGCCGGTCTGCGTCCAGAGGAAATTATCGAAAAGTAAGTCATTAGTCATTAGTCAGCAGTCATCAGTCATTAGTGAAATAACCAATTATTAATGACTGCTAACTAATGAGTAAAAACGAACAATAGAACACTAATAATTGAGGATAAAAAATTGTGAATCTAGCTGAAGGGGTTCAAATTGTTTCATTTGGAATATTGTCCGTAATGATGATTGCAGGAGCACTAGGAGTAGTGCTGTTCTCAAATATCGTTTACTCAGCCTTTTTGCTGTGCGGCGTATTTACCAGCATTGCCGGCTTGTACCTGTTGCTGAATGCCGACTTTGTAGCAGCAGCACAGGTATTGATTTATGTGGGCGCTGTTAACGTCTTGATTTTGTTTGCGATTATGTTAGTGAACAAGCGCGAAGATTTCCGCACAATTCCCAACGCTTGGGTGCGTCAAGTAGCAACAGCAGTAGTTTGCGTAGGCTTGTTTGCGCTTTTGGGTACGATGGTGGTGTCTACTCCTTGGACTATTGTCGCGACGACAGGAGCACCGGCCGAAAGTTCGATCGTCACAATCGCCAAACATTTCTTCACCGACTTTTTGCTGCCTTTCGAGTTAGCATCAGTATTTTTGTTAATGGCAATGGTAGGAGCCATTGTCTTGGCGCGCCGCGATTTCTTGCCAGATGAATTGTCCAACAAGCTATCTGAAACACCAGCTTTTAGTTTGCCGGAAAGACCTCGCGAATTAGTTTCGGCCGGAGATGTGTCTTCGCCAGAATCTAAGTAATATTATGGTGCGCTGAGCGCACCATAGTGTTAGTTTTGTAGTAACTTTAGATTGAGACAAAATCGCAAAATTTATGCAACTGCAACTCCAGTATTTCCTGTTATTAGCCGCCGCACTTTTCTGTATTGGCATTTACGGTTTGATTACCAGCAGAAATGCAGTGCGCGTGTTGATGTCGATCGAGTTGATGCTGAATGCTGTCAATCTCAATTTGATGGGTTTCTCCAATTATCTCGACCCCGTACAAATTAAGGGCCAAGTATTTACCGTGTTTGTAGTTACGGTAGCCGCGGCTGAAGCTGCGGTGGGTTTGGCAATTGTTTTGGCGATTTATCGCAACCGCAATACAGTAGACATGGAAGAATTTAACTTGCTGAAGTGGTAATTAATCAATAGTCATCAGTCATCAGTCATCAGTCATTAGCGACAAACTAATGCAGATTAAAGACTGATGACTAAGGACTAAGGACTAAGGACTAAGGACTAAGGACTAAGGACTAATGACTTCTAGTAATTTCTAGAGTAATTCTACCCCCGAAATCAGGGATGGGGGCAGCAGGTTTCGAGAGTTGTAGTTTAACTTTTTCGACTAACGGTAGTTGTAAAAGCGCTTGAACAATAGTATCTGCTAGGCGTTCGATTAATAAAAACTTCGACTCTTTGACTAGCTTTTGAATCAGAGTAATTGCGCTGCGGTAATCAAGAGTATGTTGAATATCATCACTTTTTCCAGCTTGCGATAAATCCAGCCAGAGAGTAACATCCACTTCAAACCACTGCCCCAAAACTTGCTCTTCCGGCAGATAGCCCGTATATCCGTAACAGCGAATTCCTGTAAGTTGAATAGAATCCATTTTGCAATAAACTAAAAGTGCGTTGTTCTATACCAATTTGTATTAAACCAGATAAAGTTCTCTTTCTCTTCCCTCTCTTTTTTTGCCCTTTGCCCTCTTCCTCTTCCCTCTGCGCCCTCTGCGCCCTCTGCGGTTCAATCACTCTTATTCTATCTTAAATTTCACAACCGTCCTCCTTTCTCCAACTTGTCCAATAAATCCTCAGCAACTTCATACCATTTCCGCCTAACTTCAGCATCTTCTGGCTTTTCTGTCAAGGTACGACCTTGGAATTCAGGATATTTATTGTAATATAATTCATCAACTTTTTGATAGAATATATCTTGCTCAATGTTGAGATTTTTGCGTCGTTTCCCAATCTTTTCTTGACGAATTATCTCTGCTTCCTCTAAAGATGTATCGGGAGGCGGTTGGCGCGAAGAAAATTTAGGTAAATCCGGCAACTTGGGCAATGTGAAACCAGATTTGACTACACTAAAAGCTAAAATTCCCGGTACCAAAATCACACTTAAACTCCCTAGGGTTTTCCAAGGAATTAACTTGAATGTGCTGTTGTGGTTAACAACTTGAGGAGTTTGGTGAACAGGAGTATGATTGCTAGTAGCAGTTTGAGTGGCGTTTTTGAAAGGGCGGCCGACAAAGTTCATTGTCACCATTTGGGAAATTATACTGCCAATTTGAGAGAGTTTTGGATCTTTGAGTGCTTCGCGGACTGCTTTTGCGGATTGGTAGCGATCGCCCGGTTGTTCTGATAACATCCGATCCAATACCGTGGCTAAATTAGGGCTGACACTGACGTGCGATCGCCAATCCCAAGTTTTATTATTGATATCGTACAATTTTTGAGGCTTTTTGCCACTTAGCAATACCAACGCCGTGACGGCTAAAGCATACAAATCGCTAGCGGCAGAAACTTTCCCCAGTCGCATTTGTTCGGCTGGGGAATAACCCTGTTTGCCGATCGCCGTATCCGATTGTCCGTTAAACTGAAGTACGGCATTGGCTGCAATTTGTTTGACTGAACCGAAATCAATTAAAAATGGTAGTTTGTCAGCATCATGCTGAATAATATTATCCGGGGAAATATCGCGGTGAATTAAATTTTTTGAGTGGATGTATTCTAAAACTGGTAAAAGCTGAAATAGCAGTTGAGTAACTTCAGCTTCGCTAAAATTTTTACCTTGCTGCTGGCGCGATATCAATATTTCTTCGTAGGTTTGACCTTTGATATAATCTTGGACTAAAAATAAAGATGGATTCCCAGCCAAATCGGTTCGCAGGAGTTCTCGAAACCGGGGAATTTGCGGGTGTTGGAGGTGGTAAAGCATACTCGCTTCGCGATCGAACAATTCGGCGGCTTTCGGGCTGTGCACCACCGGAGAAAACTCTTTGAGCACGCAATGTTCGTTGTAGCGGTTGATATCTTCGGCGAGATAAGTGCGCCCAAAGCCACCGCGGCCCAATTCGCGGAGGATGCGGTAGCGTTTTTCTAGAGTTGAACCTGGGGTGAGGAGGGAGGAGTTAGACATAAACCACGGCAAATTGTTCGATGTGGGGAGTCGCCGAGCACAGTATAGCTTATTGTAGCTAAGTTTGTTTGAATGCGAGGGAAGGAAGGGCGATCGCTTTTTTTGGGATGGATGAAGGAGAAGCGACACTTTGGTTAAGATTCAGTATCTACAGGATATCGTAGGGGCGGGTTTTACCAACCATCTATGTTATCAACCAAAAATATAATAAACCCGCCCCCACCCAACGACCAATCTAAATCTACATTTTTCGCCTGCGATCGAACATCAGGTTAATTTGGATTATCGGCTGTCTAGGGGCGGGTTTATATAAATTGTTCGTGAACATCAAATATTGTTGGTAAAACCCGCCCCTACAGGCTTTTTTATTGTCGGGTTTGATCGGCTATCGAGGATTTACAAATCCCGATGTGTAAATTCCTTAGCATCTTTCCCCACATAACTAGCCGCAATATGGCCATTTCCAAAAACTCGATACTTATAGGTAATTAACCCCTCTAAACCAACAGGCCCGCGAGGTGGCATTTGCTGCGTGCTAATCCCCACTTCTGCACCGAAACCGTAGCGGAAACCGTCGGCAAATCGAGTCGAACAATTGTGATAAACTCCTGCCGCATCGACTCCATTTAAAAATGTTTCGGCGGCTTCGCTATCTTCGGTAACAATGACATCTGTGTGTCTGGAACCGTAAGTATTAATGTGATTAATTGCCTCTTCCACAGAATCTACTATTTTGATTGACAAAATCAAATCGCTGTATTCTGTAGACCAATCCGCTTCATTGGCTTCGGCAATATTTTCGAGGAGGGCGCGAGTTTTTTCGTCTCCCCGCAATTCGACTTTTTTCTGCTGCAAAGCTTCGGCAACTGCGGGCAGGAATTTGGGGGCGATCGCCCTGTGAACTAACAAAGTTTCAATGGCATTGCAGGCGGCGGGATACTGGGTTTTTGCATCTACAGAAATCTCTACTGCTTTCTGAATATCCGCCGCTTTGTCTGCGTACAAATGACAAATTCCGTCGGCGTGTCCTAACACGGGAATCCGCGTGTTTTCCTGCACGAACCGCACGAAGGAATTAGAACCTCTGGGAATAATCAAATCTACATATTCATCCATTTTCAGCAGTTCGATTGTTTCTTCCCGCGTCGTCAGCAACTGCACGACTTCTGGATTAACCGCTGTTTCTGCTAAGGCTTGATGTATCACTTTTGTCAAGATTTCGCAGGAACGGACTGCTTCTTTGCCACCTTTGAGAATGACGCCATTTCCAGATTTTATTGCCAAGGATACTATCTGAATTAACGCCTCTGGGCGCGCTTCAAAAATAATGCCTAAAACGCCCAAAGGACAGGTGATGCGCTTCAGAATTAATCCTGTATCCAATTCGCGGTGGATTTGCACGACACCGATCGGATCTGGGAGTTTCGCAACATCTCGCACGCCCGCGATCGCACTTTTCAACTTGCTCTCATCCAACTTGAGGCGATCGTACAGCGGTTTCGCAATTCCATCAGCCTCAGCCGCCTTGCAGTCAGCAGCATTCGCCGCCACAATATCCGGCGCAGCAGCTTCTAAAGCTTTCGCAATAGCTTCAATAGCTTGATTTTTGGCCTCAGCGGACAAAACTGCCAATTTTCTAGCAGATCCGCGCGTTTTTTGGGCAATTTCAATAATAGACATGGCAGTAACTTTTAAATAGTTTTGAGTGTTGGGTTTTGAATTTTGAGTTGGGAATTGAATCCGCACAAATAAATTTCGGGGCGGTTTTCAGTTTTAACAATTCTAGAGAAAATTCTATATTTTTGTTGAGACCCCTGACAGTAATCCGCATTAACAGGTTAAAACAGTGAAGTATAGATAAAATCCCACGGTCATTTCCTTTTGTCAATAACCTTTGGAGATTATTATGTCATCTCATGCCCCTTTACGCAAGGCAGGGCGAGCAGCCAAAGCCGGCGTTAAACTGATACAGAAAACTGGGGGAAATCTCGTTTTAGCTTCCGGCGTCACCATCAGCCTGCTGTTTGGTATGGTGTTAGCGCTATCCTTAGCCTCAGTTTTGATTCTCAGCAGTCCCGATCCAGTCGCCGGATTGGCGATCGCACTTCCCATAACTCTGATTTTTAACATCGCTGCCTTTTTCCTATCACCTTACTTGATGGACTTAAGCCAAAATTGGTTATACCATACTCGCTGGGTTTCCCTAGCAGAAATTGAAAGCCTAAGTCCAGAAACAGCTAAAGTTATTAAGAAGGTTTGCAAGCAGAAAAAACTCTCTTGTCCGCGTTTAGGAATTATCGACGACCAAAACCCTACTGCTTTTACTTACGGTTCATTTCCCAACAGCGCTCGGTTAGTCGTCAGTCAAGGTCTTTTTACCTATTTAGACGACGAGGAAATTGCCACTGTTTACGCCCACGAACTCGGTCACATCGTCCACTGGGACTTTGCAGTAATGACTTTAGCTTCGACTTTGGTGCAGATTACTTATTTAATTTACACTACAACTCAAAGGATGGGTCGAAGTGGTGGGGAAAAAGCTAAAGATGCGGCCGGTACGGTAGCTGCTGTTGCTTATTTGTTTTACATCGCTGGCACTTATTTATTGCTGTATTTGTCGCGGACGCGAGAATATTTTGCCGACCATTTTGCTGCCGAAACAACCGGAAATCCCAATGCTTTGTCCCGCGCTTTGGTAAAAATTGCTTACGGTATTTTGGAAGAAGGACAAAGAGCAACAGAACCCAGCAGCTTATTAGAAGGAACTCGCGCTTTAGGCATTTACGATGCCAAAGCTGCCACCTCTACTGGCACTGCTTACAGGATTTCTTCGGAACCAGCAAAGATTGGGCGAGTGTTTTTGTGGGATATGTTTAATCCGTGGGGTTGGTGGATGGAGTTGAACTCGACTCACCCGCTGACTGGTAAACGAGTTCGCGCTTTGAGCACTTATGCCGAACAATTAGGCTTAGATATTGAGTTTGACATGGGGCGAATTGTCGGCGAAGGCAACGATTTGAGCAAGCGGAGATTGTACGGCAATTTTGTGTTCGATTTGCTGCTGTACAGTGCAGAAACTCTGGGCTTAGCGGTGGGTTTTGCGATCGGCATTTCCCTGTATGCTGTAAACCCGATGATGATGGTTGCTTGTCCTTTGATCGGTTTGGGTGCAGGAATTTTGCTCAAAACTCTGGTGATGTTCCCGAATTACCAACAAGCAGAACATTTGGATGTTTTAACCTTAATGTCTGACCCTTACGCAAGTCCTTTGCGGGGTCAACCGGCGCAACTACAAGGCGAATTAATTGGTCGCGGCGATGCGGGTTATACCTTCGGTTCCGATCTGAAATTGCAAGATAGAACGGGAATGATTTATCTGCGCTATGCTTCTCGTTTTGGGCCAATTGGTAATTTTATGTTTGGCATGAAACGGGTTGAAAGTTTGATTGGGATGGATGTTAGGACTTTGGGTTGGTTCCGCCGGGGTGTTGCACCTTGGATGGATTTGATTCAGCTTGAAAGCGATAGCGGTACGGTGGTTAACAGTTATCACCGCTTCTGGTCTTTTGTGATGGGTATCGGTGCGATCGTTCTTGGTATTGCGGCGCTATTTGTTTCATTTCCAGCTTAACAGTTGACAGGTAAAACCTTTTAAGTTAAATATAATTAAGCTCGCATTTTAGAGCTTATTTTTTTTGCTCCATACGGTACTATTAAATTTAATACCGCTCTCAATCATCTTTTTTGCTGGACAAAAGAGTGAGTTTACGAACCGCTTTAGATTTGTTAGCGAAGGGGCGCGATAGCGCTCTTGGAGAAAAGAAAGAAGAAAGGAAGAAGTAAAGAAGGAGATAGTTAATCTTATGGCGGGAAGGAAATAATTTATTTATGAGCAAACATGACAATCAAAATTGCTACAATTAGTTTGTTGTTGATGGTATTAACTTTAGCAGTCAGCAGTCCTAGCGAAATAGTTAGCGGAAACTTCACAAAAATGACCGCTCAAACGGAAAACCAGAACACAAAAAATACCATGCAAAGTATTCTCGATGACAGCGCCAAACTAGAAAAACTAGCTAGCAATTTCCAATTTATAGAAGGCCCGATTTGGCATCCAGACGGCTTTTTGCTGTTCAGCGATATTCCCGCCAATATTATCTATAAATTTGGCTCAAATCAGCAAGTTGAGGTATTTCGCCGCCCTTCGGGAAAAGCCAACGGGAATACTTTAGACAAAGAAAACCGCTTACTTACTGGCGAACACGAAAATCGCCGCGTCTCCCGTACAGAAAAGGACGGAAAAGTTATCACCTTGGCGGATAGATACGAGGGTAAGCGGCTCAACAGTCCGAACGATTTAGTTGTTAAATCCGATGGCAGTATTTATTTTACCGATCCGTCCTACGGTGTTAGTAAAGAGCAGGAAGAATTGGGCTTTTACGGTGTTTACCGACTGGCACCCGACGGAAAATTAACTCTGCTGGTTAAGGATTTGGTGCTGCCGAATGGCATCGCCTTTTCACCAGACGAGCAAAAACTTTATGTCAACAATTCGGAAGCGGGATACATTGCTGTTTTCGATGTAAAACCGGACGGAACTGTTACTAACCAGCAGCTTTTTGCGGAGTTAAAAGATGCCAGTCAAAGGGGAGTACCCGACGGTTTAAAAGTTGATGTAGAGGGGAATGTTTACAGCACCGGGCCGGGGGGAGTGTGGATCTTTTCGCCGGATGGCAAGCTTTTGGGGAAGATTTCTGTACCTGAGACGGCGACTAATTTGGCTTGGGGAGAAAGCGATCGCAAAACGCTTTATATTACCGGAAGTACAAGTCTTTATCGGATTCGCCTTAAAATTGCGGGCGTGCGGCCTGGAAAATAATCTAAAATAGGGCGAAGTTGAAAATAAGCGGTTTGTCGTGAGGACTAAAGTCCTTACGGCAAACACTTTTTATTAGGGGTAATTGACCTGGCATAATATAATCCTACTTGTCAAAATCAGTCATTCCCAATTCTCAAATCTCAAATCTCAAATCTAAAATGGTATTAATAGCTCGGTTGCACAAATTTCTGACTGCTACAGTCGATCGCACATCCCGATCGCACACAATATTTTGGTTGACTCTGAGCTTGACATTTGCCACAGTTTATGCTGTTTTAGGACTCAAGCAAGTCTTTAGCGCCGAGTATATGGTGCAAGACGATGCGAGGCAGCACGTTTTCTGGATGATGCGGTTTGTCGATCCTGAATTATTCCCCAACGATTTCATTGCTAATTATTTTCAATCTGTCGCCCCCGCAGGATACAGCACGCTCTACAAATTAGCAGCAACAGTTGGCATTCACCCGCTATTATTTCACAAAATATTGCCACTATTTCTCGGCTTAATCTCCACCTATTACTGTTTTGGTCTTTGCCTAGAAATGTTGCCAGTGCCGATGACTGGATTTATTGCATCTTTGCTGTTAAATCAGCATATGTGGATGACTGATGATTTGGCTTCCACAACGCCAAGAGCTTTTATCTATCCGATATTTCTGGCTTTTTTATATTATTTGTCGCGCAGTTCGTTGCTGCCTTGTTTGGGGGCGATCGCGCTGATCGGACTATTCTATCCTCCTTACGCCTTGGTTGCTGCCGGAATTTTAGTTTTGCGCCTGCTATGCTGGAAAAACGGCGGTTTGCGTTTGTCGGGCGATCGCACAAATTACCTATTTTGCAGTACAGGTTTGGGATTAATATTTTTAGTAATGCTGCCCTATGCTTTAGATAACTCTGAATTTGGCCCAACTTATACCGCAGCAGAAGCGAAGCAAATGGCCGAATTTGCACCAGGTGGCAGAAATGCTTTTTTTCGTCCAAATCCGGTAGATTATTGGCTGACAGGGCGGGGTAGCGGGATGTTTCCCAAGTCGCTGTTTACGCCTGTAACTCACTGTGTCGCGCTGTTATTTCCGCTGCTGCTATTTTTGCGATCGGCTTTTCCCTTAGCAAATCAGATTCAAAGCAAAATCTGGCTTTTGCTTCAGCTATTTTTAGCATCATCGGCGATGTTTTTTGCGGCTCACGCTACCATTTTCAAGCTGTATCAACCAGGTAGATATACAGCTTACAGCTTGCGATTTATTGTTGTTTTAATAACTGCGATCGCCCTCACTTTAATTATCGATGGAGTCGGTCATTGGGCATCAAAAACAGCAACAATATTTCATTTAAAAAATATCGTGGCACTAATTACGACAGCGACAATCGCTATCGCCGTTGTCCTTTATCCCGCCTTGGTCAAAAAATTCCCAACTGTCGGGTATGTAGAAGGTAAAATGCCAGCTTTGTACAAATTTTTTGAGCAACAACCTAAAGATATATTGATTGCTTCGATCGCCACCGATACGGATCATTTGCCAACCTTTAGTCAGCGTTCGGTTCTGGTGGCAAAAGAATATGCAGTGCCGTATCAGAAAGGCTACTACAGCAGATATCTGCAGCGACTTAACGATTTAATTCGCGCTCAATACACTCCCGATCGAGCTGTATTGCAAAATTTTATCAATCAATATGGAGTTGATTTTTGGATGATAGATCGCAATGCTTTGAGTCTTCAGTATATAAAGGATGATGGCTGGCTAAATCAATTTGATTCTATACCGGAGGCGAGCCTTTCTCTCGAACAAGGGAAAATTCCCGCCTTAGCTTCAGCAATGACAAGTTGTGCGGTTTTTCAGAATGAAATTCTAGTGGTTTTGGATGCGTCTTGTATTGTGAAATAGGCTGGGAGTTAAGGCGAGGCAGAGCCTTGGGATATGTGTTCTTAGGAAGAGCCTGGGAACTAGAGATAACTGTTCGGATTTTGAAGCTACAATTGCTGCATGGATATTCTGTAGGAGCGATCGCCCAATGCGTTATAACTCACATATTGCACCATTCTCAAGAACAGGCTTTCCGGCCTGTTCCACAAAGAGTGAATTTTAGGAACAGGCTTTCCGGCCTGTTCCTAAACAAATAATTGAGAATGGTGCCAACATCTCAGTTATAATGCCAATAGGAGATAATGGTGCGGGTCAATGACACAAGTTCTCGATCGCGAAATTCTTGATGGGCGAGTGGTGCTCAACGGCACTTGGGAGCAATTCAAGTTAATCCAGAAGGTTTCGGAAGATTCCCCTGGCATAAAGTTGTCTTTTTTTGCAGGGGCGATCGAGATTCTAATGCCGGGATTCCAACACGAAAATTTTTCTGAAATCATTGGTTACTTGGTGACTACTTTTCTGCTGCAACAAGGTATTAAGTTTTACCCTTCTGGTTCAATGACGCAGGAGAAGACGCCAGAAGCTTCAACTCAAGCAGACAAATCGTTTTGTTTGGGAGAACCTAAGTTGATTCCCGATTTGTCGATCGAGGTGGTTTATACTAGCGGTGGACTGAGCAAGTTGCCAAAATATCGAGCTTTGGGCGTGCCTGAAATCTGGTTTTGGGAAGATGGCACGCTGCGGCTTTATCATCTCCGGGAAGATGGCTACGAGCAAGTAATTCAGAGTCAACTGTCAGGATTGGAAACGCTGGATATCGATTTGCTAAGACGCTGCATTTTAATGGGTGAAACTGATTTGGCTGAAGCGGTTAAGGTTTTTGGGCAGGGAATCTCGATGGATCGTACATGATATCATGTCCGATCGATTGACCATAATATCCCAGCCGGGGCGGGTTTTTGAGATTGTCAATTATTGGCAGATATTGGCAGGTTTACCCGCCCCTACCTGATTTTGGGCGAAGCGAAGCGGAGGGAATCTACCGGACATAATATGACAGCAAAACCTTCGATTTTCCGGTGGAGGCGATCGAAATTTTAGTGGTTTTGGCAACATCTGGAAAAAATAGCATCCCTATATCCGGCACTTCTTAAATAAGTCTGGTTCTGCTGTTGCTGGGAACGAGAAATACAGTCTTTTGTAGGGGGAATCCCTCTGTGGTTGCAACTCCTAATTGGTAATATTGCAGATATCGTGCAATTAAATAACCCCCGCAATCAAAGCTGAATATAGATTCGGGGTCAAGTTCACAGACAATGAAAATTGCACAAAAGCTCGATCGCCAATTATCTATTCAACAAAAACATGACAACACTTTACGTCAACCCGCTAACAGGCAGCGATTCCGCGGCCGGCACTCAATCGGCTCCATTCAAAACTATAGCCCGCGCGATCGTCAGTCGCGCTGCATCGGGAACTACGATTCAGTTATCACCGGGAACTTACAGCGCTGCTAGTGGTGAAAAATTCCCCTTGGAAATTCCATCGGGAGTAAAAGTTATTGGCAATGAAACTAACAAAGGTAGAGGCATTCTAATTCAAGGCAGCGGCAAATTTGTCAGTCCCACCGCTGCGGGCCAAAATATCACCATACTGCTAGCAAGTAATTCCCAATTGCGGGGAGTAACTGTTACGAATCTCGATAGTCGCGGCACGGGAGTCTGGATTGAGTCAACTTCTCCGACTGTGGCTAACTGCACTTTCACACTTTGTAAGCGCGGAGGCGTTTTTGCCACGGGTAGCGCTAATCCTGCGATTCTCGACAACATATTTATGGCAAACTCTGCGGCTGGGGTGATTATGGCGGGAACTGCTAAGGGAGTAATACGGCGCAATATTTTTCAAAAGACGGATTTCGGCATTTCTCTGGAAGCTCAGTCGGCTCCTTTGATTGCTGATAACCAAATTTTGGAAAATCGCTCCGGTATAGTTTTAGCAGGAGAATCTCAGCCGATTTTACGCAATAATCGCATTGAAAAAAATACGGAATACGGTTTGACTGCGGAGGAAAAGTCCCTGCCAGATATGGGGAATGCTAAAGATTTGGGCGGCAATATCTTTCAGAATAACGGCGAATTCGACTTGCAAAATGCGACTGGGGTTAAGATTTATGCGGTGGGAAATCAGCTCAATTCTTCGCGGGTGAAAGGTTTATTTGATTTGGGAAATGTGACGCCAACTCCGACTCCTGGAGGGCTAAAATTTAGCGACATCAGCACGCATTGGGCTAAGGATTTTATCGATCGCTTGGCAAAGATGAATATTGTTAGCGGGTTTCCCAACGGCACTTTTCAACCTTACGAGATTGTAACTAGAGCTCAGTATGCGGCGATGTTGGCGAAGGCGTTTGAATTGGTGCCGCGCCGTGAGGCGACGGTTTTTAAGGATGTGGGGGCGGATTTTTGGGCCAAGGGAGCGATCGACCAAGCTAATCGAGCTGGCTTTTTGGCTGGATATCCAGACAACACGTTTCGCCCGGAGCAGAATTTGACTAGAGTTCAGGCGATCGTATCTTTGGTAAACGGCTTGCAGTTGGGCGGCGGCAACCCCAATTCTTTGAGCGTTTATGTCGATCGAGCTCAGATTCCCAGTTTTGCCACCGACGAGATAGCAACCGCCACAGAGCGTAAAATCGTGGTCAACTATCCCGCGCGCGAAAAGCTTTCCCCCGCCCACGACATCACCCGTGGCGAGATATCCGCCCTCATCTACCAAACTCTGGTAGCCACAAAGCGGGCCGATCCTATAAACTCTCCCTACATCGTCTAAGGGAATTGGGAGACAAGGGAGAGGATAACTTGGGCTACAAAGAACTCACATCTTGCACCATTCTCGCTGAACAGGCTTTCCGACCTGTTCCACAAAGAGTAGATTAACCTGAGTTCGGGTTAAGCAGAAGGGAGAAAAAAGGCATCGATATTGAGAGAAGGCTTTTTAGGATGAAGGCAATAGGCAATCAATCCACAGACCAAGTTGACTAAGAAATTGACCGGACTGCGACGGGTGAGAATGCTCAATCTGAGAGAAGTTTTTTAGTTGGTCGATAATCGTCTCAATGATGGAGCGTTTGCGCGTTAGTAGCTTATCCATCAGTGGCATCAGCTTATTTTTCATATTGCACTTTGGCTGTGTAATCAGTTGAATCCCAATCTGGGTTCAACTAAACCCAAAGGAGTCCCGCGCTCTACCTGTACCCAGGTGAGCGTCGGGAGGAATTGGCGTGAGCGAAGAGAGCCGCCCCGAACCAAACCGATGACTTTATGTGTCGGAAGGTGAGGGGCGGTCGATGAGCGAACAGATGATTTTTACTACACCACTTGCTTTTGGTGTCTTCACGAGATAGAATTTTCTCAGAGTTCGTGAAAGTAATGCCTCAAATAATCACCGCCAAGTTAAAGCTAAACCTGAATGCCGAGCAAAAAGCTCTGGTGTCTCAGACTACCTTGGCTTATCGCGATGCCTTGAATCATACTTCGCGAGTTGCTTTTGATGCGAACAAAACCAGCAATGGCGCTAAGTTGCAAAAGGCTGTCTACAATGAATTGCGAGTTCGATTTGGACTCGGTGCTCAGATGGCTTGTAATGTACCAAGACAAGTTTCGGCAACTTACAAAACTCTCTGGACTAAAGTAAAACAATCTAACGATGGTATTGCTAAAGGGTACACCAAGAAACGGTACAAAGGACTAGACCAACCTCCTAAATATATCTCTCGAACCTGTACCTTAAATTATCAACGCGATTACTCGTTTAAATCCGAGCAAAGGGTGAGTATTATCACCCTAGCTGGTAGAATAGTAGTCTCGTATGAGGGCTACAACAAACATCTAGATTTGATTGCCAATGGTTCCAAGGTTGGAGCAGCTAAAATTGTCTATCAGCGTTCCTCTAAAGTTTACTATTTGATGGTAAGTATTGAGGTAGAAACCCCTGAAGTCGACCCACTGAAAATAACCAGAATTTCTGGCGTTGACGTGGGAATGCGCTACTTAGCCGTAGAAACAGACTTACAAAACAAGTCTAAATTTTACTCAGGTTCAGAAGCTAGACATAAAGCCAACCGCTATCACAAAGCACGGATAACTCTTCAGCGTAAAGGCACTCGTTCGGCAAAGCGCAGGCTAATTGCTTTGTCGGGAAGAGAAAGACGGTTTATCGCTGATGTAAACCACCAGATCAGTAAGGATATTGCCAAACGTAACACCCTAATTGGACTAGAAAACCTCACCGGAATACGGGAGACAACCAAGTCCAAGTCGGGCAAAAAGGCTAGCAGAAAACAGCGAAGAGCTAATCGAAATAAAGCTAAATGGTCGTTTGCCGAATTACACGGCTATATTGACTACAAAGCTAATTTGAACGGCTCTTTAGCTACTAAAGTCCCAGCTAATTATACCTCGCAAAGCTGTCCAAAATGTGGACACACCTCGGTAGCAAATAGACCTAAAAAAGGGCTATTGTTTCGCTGTGAATGTTGCGGGCACGAGCTTCATGCTGATTTGGTGGGTGCGCGAAATATTGCCATGAGAACGTTACTCGTCCGGCAAGACTGGGCGAGTACGGGGAGCTTGTCAGCATCCCCTAATGTGTCGGGCGGTGAAACTAAAGCTGAGATTCTGCAAAGATTCTCGGAATTGCGGTGGAGTTCAGATGCAAGCCCACGTCTCCGGCGGTACTCCGCTTGATGCTGGGTAGTTGACAAACTTGGCAGAAATCATCGACAGCGCAAAATAGTTCTTCTAAACTAATCATGGGACGAGCCTGTAAAGCTTTGGTGTGATGACTTTTAGCTTACTTGCTTGTCCCTTTCTTATCCCGAACTCACGTTACATATAAATCGCACGGCTCAGACGAACCCCGAAATCGGCATCCGGATTTGTCGTGGCGTCACCAAGCCGCTCTTGCATCACTGCAACTGCTAAGTCCCGGCGCTTTGGCGATCGTGATGCGTCGGCAGATGCCAGCGCTGCCGCCATCTGTTCGCGCGTGAGATCCGTGCAATAGCAGGGCGTGCCTGGTTGCTGACGCCACGAATCGGCGAGCGTTCCGGCGTCGAAAGCATCAAGCCCGGTGTCTTCGACGAGCGCCATCGCCACGGAGCGATCCTTCTCGCGGTCAGCAGCCACAGGGAGGGCGATACGGTCAGGACTTCCAGCAGGCTTGCCCTTAGTGGCGAAGGAGCCAGATCCTATCGCGTTCCACGCCTTGGCAATTGGCCGGCCTAGCTGTTCGGCCACCCAAAGGCTCTCAACCTGCCCGGCCTCGATAGCATCGATCTTGTCGTCGCGGTGGGGATAGTAATTGGACGTGTCGATGACGACTGTCTCGGCTGGTAGGTTGGCGATTAGCGGCGCGATTGTGGGAATGCGGTTGAGAGGGATCGAGAGGATCACCACTTGACATACTCCCCAGCCTAAAGGCGTGGGGATTCTTTACGCTTCACTGAGTTGTGCTACCGAAGTAGTCTTACCATCTCTCGACGTACATTTAAGGTCGTGCCGATGCCCCATGCCGACCATTTCTATATTCTTTGCAGCATTCCCGTCTCTATCCTGTTCAGTCCCGCAACTCATGCAGAGTATTGAGCGGATAGATAAATCAACTTTTCCCCAGCGAAATCCACAACAGGAACAGGTTTGGCTGGTAGGCTCCCATCGACTGATGACGACAAATTCGCGCCCTAGTTTTTGGGATTTTGCTTCACAGAATGTTCTAAATTCCCGCCATCCCTGTAAACTAATCGCTCTGGCAAGTTTGCGGTTTTTAACCATTCCCGACACATTTAAATCTTCCAGTGCAATAACTTGGTTTTCGTTTGTTACACGGGTTGATAGTTTGTGCAAGAAATCCTTGCGAGTGTCAGAGATTTGGTTATGCAGCTTGGCAATTTGTAGGCGTGTTTTCTCTCTCCGTTTTGAGTCTTTGGATTGACGTGCCAACTTGCGTTGTTTACGGCGAATCCGCTTATCCAATCTGGAATAATTAGGGCTTGCAACCTTTTCTCCTGTACTCAAGACGGCAAAGGTTTTGATTCCCAGGTCAATCCCAATAGATGGATGATTCGCTTTCAAGGTGGAAGGCACAACCTCCACAACAAAACTAAGGAAGTAACGACCTGCACAGTCTTTAATGACGGTAACAGAACTGGGTTCAGAGGGTAAGTCTCTTGTCCAAATGGGTTTGACGTTCCCAATTTTAGCAAGGTAAACCTCCTCTCCCTTAATTGAAAAACCACCCTTTCTAAATCGCGCTGATTGCCGATTCGTTTTCTTTTTGAATCGCGGCGTACCGACATTCCTGCCTTTTCTCTTTCCTTTAAGGGAGTCGAAAAAGTTTTGATAAGCAACTCCCAAGTCTGCTACAGACTGTTGCAACGGGATATTCGATACATCAGATAGCCATTTTCTCTCCTCAGTTTTCTTGGCTTGGGTGATAACGAGCTTTTGTAGCTCACCATTCTTTGGTAACTTTTCAGCCTGTTTGCAGATAGCCAGAGCATCATTCCACACAACACGAACACATCCAAACAACTGAGCTAAACTCTGTCGTTGTTGGTCGGTTGGATAGAAACGATACTGGTATCTGGACTTCATACTGCAAAGCTATTTACCTTGATTTATGATAACATAAAAAGACATACGATGTGTGTCTGCCATGAAAGAAGGTCGGTTAAATATTCGAGTTTCCAAGAACCGTGCTGAAAAGCTGAAACGAATTGCTGTACAACGGGAAAAGACGATAACGCAAATGATTGAAGACTGGATCGATAAACTCAAAGAAGAAAAGCCGTCCTAGAAGGACGGGGCTTGTACCCATTTCTTTGGTCAACGTCCTCCACCGCTTGGGCCGTCGAGACCGCGCGTGCGCCGAAAGCCAGCACATCGGCCTCGATCGTCTCAGGGCCGCGAGAGTTGGCCACCTTCACGTCGTGTCCGGCCTCAGCCAATTTGCGTGCCAAAGTCTTCCCGATATGGCCAGTACCCAAGATCCCGATGTTCATTTTCTTCGTGTTATCCATGATAAATCATCCTTTTACTGTGTTGTTTGGCGGGGTATTGCCAGCCCGTTCAAGGTATCGCGAAGCTCAGCAAGGTCTTCATCGGAGAGACGGCAGGCCGTCTCGATCTTTTCAGGGATCGAGCACGCTGCCTCGCGGAGTGCCTCGCCCGCTTCTGTCAGCTCGATAAGAACGCGGCGTTCGTCCTGTTGGTCACGGGTGCGCGTCACCAACCCCGCGCTCTCAAGGCGCTTTAAGAGCGGCGTCAAGGTTCCGTTATCCATACCGAGTTCTTGCCCTACTTCTCCAACAGTGCGCGGGGTGCCCTCGTAGAGAGCCAGCATGACCAGAAACTGAGGATAGGTCAGGCCCAAAGGCTCAAGAAAGGGCCGATGAAGCCGAATGACGCGGTTCGACGCACTATAGAGGGCAAACGAAAGCTGCCTCCCCACCTGTCGCCGTTCGTTGATGTTCGAGTTGTTATCCATTTAAAAATCCAGTCAACAACTATTATATAGCGCACTACATAATAGTTCAATACCTATAATTCACTTTTTTTCTGGGTTTTCTGTGGCGATCCCTATAAGTGCGTGTTTCATAGGCCGTGAAATTGGCGTTTCGCCAGCTTTGGCTTGGTGAGCCGCTTGAGCATGAGGCGGATCGTGGACACATATACGAAGGCTTCTGGGCTAGGCGGCAGGGCCTCATAATCTTTGATCAGAGGCAGGTTGCGACCCAGCCCGGCGAAAGTGCGCTTTATTCCCTTCATCCTAAGAAGCCTTCTCTCAATATCGATGCTTTTTTTCTCCCTTCTGCTTAACCCGAACTCTGGTTAGAATATCTTGTGGGGTGGGCCGGAGAGCCCGCCCTGAAAGGATTATTGAGAATGGTGCAATATCTCAGAAGAACCAACCCATCACCCCTCGCCCTTGTCTCCGATTCCCTCACTCTCATCCACTCTCACCCACTCTCACCCACTCCCACTCTCTCAAGTCTTGATTTGCGAGTACCCGAATCGTTTTATGATTAAACATTAAGAAATTAAGTAAGCAATCCTTAAGGTTCGACTGTCAAATTATGGCTAAAATTCAATTTTCTCGGGGTATAGACGAAGATGCTGTGCCCGAAGTGCGCCTAACCCGTTCTAAAACGGGAGCTCAAGGCACTGCCACGTTTATCTTTGAAAATCCCAAAGCTCTCAGCAGCACCAGTACCGAAGACATTACTGGAATGTACATGATCGACGAAGAAGGCGAACTCCTCACTCGCGAGGTTAAGGCTAAGTTCATCAACGGTCAGCCTGCTGGTTTGGAAGCTCTTTATCTAATGAGAAGTCCCGAAGAATGGGATCGATTTATGCGTTTTATGGAACGCTACTCGGAATCAAACGGCTTAGGATTTAGCAAGGCATAATTGATGGGGAATAGGGCATGGGTATGGGGCATGGGGTATGGGGCATTGGTTATTGGTTATTAGTTATTTGATAATGAATAACTAACAACGAACAAATCACAACTAACTAATGACTTCTTCCCTCTTCCCTTTTCCTGATTTCCTCTTCCTTCTTGCTTCTTCCTTTTTCCTTCAATATCTGTTATATGACGCAAATTCCTCACCCCGACTTATCTAAAATAACCGTAAACTGCGCTATCATTACTGTTAGCGACACGCGCTCTGCTGAAACAGACACTAGCGGCTTGTTAACTAAGAAGCTGCTAAAAGATGCGGGTCACTCTGTGGTAGCTTACACTGTTGTTAAAGATGATGCAGCCAAAATTGTATTGCAAATGCAGGCTTTTTCCCAGCGTGAAGATGTAGATGCAATCATTTTTAACGGCGGCACGGGCATCGCTCCCCGAGATACGACTTATGATGTGATGGAGAGTTTGCTCGACAGGATTTTACCCGGATTTGGGGAGATATTTCGGTTTTTGAGCTATCAAGAAATTGGTTCGAGGGCGATCGCCTCTCGCGCTGTTGCAGGCGTGTATCAAGGCAAGTTAGTCTTTTCTCTTCCTGGCTCTAGCAATGGCGTGAAACTAGCTGTGGAAAAGCTAATTTTACCGGAATTAGTTCACTTGGTGACGCAGTTGCGCGGAGGGTGATATCAATTCCGGTAACACTCCTTATGATGGGGAGTGGGGAGTGATCCGTGGGGGAATGTGGAATTGCGCGACCTTGACTTGATCATTCCCATCCAACCGGAAACGATATGAGGTCGCTTTCTTCAATCTCTTCAATCTCTTCAATCTCTTCAATCTAAAATCTAAAATCTAAAATCTAAAATCGAGTGGCTGCATTCACCGCAAGAAACGGGTGGCTTTGAGCCTACTCTATGGCTAAAGTGAGGAAACATCACTATTCCCTTGACTTAGACTAGATGATTTCGATGCAGAATGCGAGTGTCTATGCTAGCGAAGATTATCACCGGATTGCTCGGGCGATCGCCTTTATGCGACAACACCACCTAAACCAGCCCAATCTGGCAACTGTGGCCCAACACATAGGACTTAGTGAATATCATTTTCAACGGCTATTTACTCAATGGGCCGGCATTAGCCCCAAGCGGTTTTTGCAATATCTGACAGTTGAATATGCCAAGTCAAAAATCACTCAGACTAAAAGCCTTCTCGACCTAACATTGGACGTGAGACTATCGAGTCCCGGACGATTGCACGATTTATTTGTGAACTTAGAAGCAATGTCACCAGGGGAGTTCAAAGCAGGCGGAGCAGGTTTACAAATTCGCTATGGTATTCATGATACCCCGTTTGGCACCTCTCTAATTGCGACAACTACCCGTGGTATTTGTAATCTTTATTTTTTGGATACAACAGACGAACAAGCCGCCGCACAAAGACTGCGATTGGCATGGAAAAACGCTGAAATTATTCGTGATGAGCAAGCCACTCAATCATTGTGTGACCTGATTTTCAATTCAGAAACTCTCAGCGAGCAAAAACCATTAACGCTCTTGGTAAAAGGCACTAACTTTCAGATTCAAGTTTGGCGAGCACTTTTGACATTGCCATTTGGTGCGATCGCAACTTATCAGAGTATAGCTCAAATGGTAGCTCGCCCAACTGCTGCTAGGGCTGTAGGAAATGCGATCGGTAAAAATCCGATCGGCTATCTAATTCCATGTCACCGAGTCATTCGAGAATCTGGAGAACTCGGTGGCTATGGCTGGGGAGTAGAGCGTAAAACAGTCATGTTAGGTTGGGAAGCTAGCCGTACAATCTGCGGAACCACCCTCGCAGGAATAGAGCGATCTAACGGTGTCAATCACCCGCTGCAGACTACCTCCGTTCCCAACAAATAACCTCTGTGCGATCGGGTGCATGGGCGTTGTTTTGCTGCGTCGCCTAGAGAACTTTTAAGAACCTCCGACTTCAATCACTTCCCCCGGAGTAATAGTATTCAAAACGTTACGAGCATCTGGTAGCAGAGGAAGTAAATCAGGAAGTCTGTTGCTGGATGCTACAAGAACAACGACTGCTACTCCAGCTTGCTGCAAGTTTTGCTGATAACGCAAATTTTGATCTGTGGTAAGCAGAATTGTGAAGCCCTCTTGACTCATAAGCAGCAGTAATTCACCGTTCTTTTTTCCTGACCATCCCATCTCAACAACTGTGCGTATCTCGTAATCAGCAAGTTCACGCTTTAAAGGTCGTGGGGCACATTCATCAAGCAGGATTCGCATAGGCTGTCAGCATTTCCTTTGCTAATTCAAGAGCTGCAATTGTCTGTTCCCGACTGACACTAGGGAAATGGTCTAGAAAAACCTCTAATGAATCACCAGCCTCAAGATAGTCAAGTAGGGTTCTCATTGGTACACGAGTCCCAACAAAAACAGGGGTTCCCCCCAGAATATCGGGGTCGCTATGAACAACACGGGATGTTAATGTCATAACAAATTCAGCCAACTGGCTACCAGCTTTTACAACAATTGTATCCCAAAGTCAATCGATTTTAGATTTTAGATTTTAGATTTTAGATTAAAGAATTGAAGCATTGACTTGCGCGAGATAAATACGTTCGGCAAGTTTCATCGGATACAGGTTTTTTATTTCACCGGTCCTGAGTCTACTTTCGGAATGAATCACGTGGCGGGTATCCTGGATGCTTTCGGTCATTTGATTTTCGTGAGCATAATGCCAAACACACGATCGCTAGCATCCATTTCATCTAAGACTACAACTTTTAGCAGTTTAGGTTGGGAAGCTAGCCGTACAATCTGCGATCGATCCCGATAGCATTACTATTTTTGCTACTGGCCTTGGCAATCGATCGCAGATAAATTTCAGGCTGCAAGGTCGATCGAGGACTTCGGAGTATGTCAAAATACACTAGAAATATTGTGTATCGCCAGTTTTTCAATGACGCTGCCTACCGGATCTCGTTCTCCTGCTTTGTTCCAAACGCTTTCGCTGGTAGCTGACCCGATCGCATTTTTCGATCGCAACTCGGCCAAATACGGCGATACATTTACCGCCCGCGTGTTGGGGCCCGCTTCGCCCCCCGTAGTGTTTCTGGGCTCTCCAGAAGCGATTCAGGCGGTGTTTACGACCTTAGCCGATGCCTTTGAGTTTGGCAAAGTGACCAACGTATTTCGCCCCCTGGTGGGAAATGAATCCCTAATTATGAATGAAGGGCCGCGACATCTGCGACAGCGACAGCTATTAATGCCCGCGCTGCATCGGGAACAGTTGCAGAGTCAAGGGCATTTGATTGTTGATTTGACGAAAAAGCAGACGATCGACTGGAAAGCCCCAGATGTGATCGCAGTCCGCGAAGAAATGTCAGAAATTTCCCTGCAAGTAATCTTGCAAGTCGTGTTTGGATTAGTGCCGGGAGAGCGCTACGAACGCCTGAAACACTTGCTCAGCAGGCTTTTAGAGGCGATTACCTCTGAGCTGTACTCCCTACAATTTTTCTTTGAACCCTTGCAGCAAAATTTGGGATCTTGGAGCCCGTGGGGGCAGTTTTTGCAGCAGATGGCCCAGATTGACTCGCTGATTTATGCGGAAATTGCCGAGAGGCGATCGCAATCTCTCGATTCGTCTCGCACGGATATTCTGTCGGTGTTGATGATGGCCCGCGACGACACCGGCGAATCCCTCGGCGATCGAGAATTGCGCGATCAGTTGATGACGCTGTTGTTATTGGGACATGAAACGACTGGATCGGCCTTGACTTGGGCGTTTTACTGGCTGCATCAGTTTCCCGAATGCCTTGCTAGGTTGCGGCAGGAATTGGATGAATTAGGCGAGAATCCCGATCCGATTGCGCTTTCGCAGTCGCCCTACTTAACAGCAGTCTGCAAGGAAGCGCTGCGGGTTTATCCAATTGCCTTAATTTCGCAGCCGCGCAAGGTGAAACGGACGATCGAACTCGAAGGCTATACATATCAACCGGGAACGATTTTAATCCCCTGTGTCTATTTGGCCCACCGTCGCCCTGAAACCTACGAAAATCCCGCCCGGTTCAACCCCGATCGCTTTTTAGATCGCAAGTTTTCCGCCTCTGAATTTTTACCGTTTGGAGGCGGGAGTCGAAGCTGCATCGGGATGGCGTTATCGATGTTTGAAATGAAGCTGGTTTTAGCCACGGTGCTGTCTTCCCGTGAGTTTGTATCGAATCTCGATCGGCCAATTCGTCCGGCGCGCCGGGGAATCACCTTTGTGCCGCCCGATCGATTCCGATTAACGGTTGTGGGCGATCGGCTGTAGTGTTAATCTGTAGGGTGCGTCGCTGCGAGATATTGGATAAAACTTGCAGATTGTTGATGGCGACGCACCTTACACGGGCGATCTCAAGATTGTGTGTACTACATATACATGGAATATGCTGTATGTCATTCGATGAAAATCCCCGCAACTTTGTCTTCATTCATAGTCATGTGTGCCACAAATTCATCTCCACCATCTTCAAAACTCAGCTTCCACAAATAAATCGGAAAATTACCTTGTTTTATCTCACCAAAATAATTAATTGAGTATCCCTTTTGCAGGCGGGAAGCAAGCTGCTCGCTAACATCGTCAAACATTTGTTGTGTAATGCTCGCTTTGTAGCCTGCATCCCCCACTGTGGTAAAAAGCTCGTAATTTTTCGATGCAGTGGCATCCAAGATAACCTGCAAACAATCGATGATGTTTTGAGAGGGTGCTGTCGAGTTCATGATGATGTCCTTCTTTTAGGGTTCTCTCAAAATGTCTAACAAATGGCGCTGTGAATAGCTTCTACGGCTGTCTAATATCAAATCCGGTAGCATCGGAATTATTTATCAGTAGGGGGCGCGATCGCAGAAATTTTTAAATCCACAGATTAGACTATTTACACTCACGCACCGCCCCAAGGATCGAATAATATCTCTGCAACTTTACCATTTATAGCAGTTTTCAATCGAATTAAATAAATACAACTTTAGACACGGCAGTGCCGTGTCCTACCCGATCTAGCCATCCTCAATCATTTGTGAATTTCTTACTCCCTCCCCTTGATAAGGGGAGGGTTGGGGTGGGGTCAAAAATTTACGACTCCTGCAAGGATTGCTATATCTGTACTTCACTCTACTGAAAACCGCTATCTTGCCTCAGCAACAATAGTTCGGTGTCGGACTGTATTACAAGTAATCGTCGGCGCAGCAAAACCAGAATCAACCAAAGCTTGCTCAATATCCAACCCAAAATACTGATCCAAATAAGGCTCCGTACTTTTGAGCAAAGTTAAAATATAAGGAGGCATTTTGGCATAAACTTCCGACTGAGGATTCATATCCATAATTGTCAAATGTCCGCCAACACGCAGCAAACGCCTCGCTTCCCGGAATATTTCTCTAGTAGCTTTCTGCGGCAATTCGTGACAAACTAAACAAATAGAAACTAAATCAAAAGCTGCCGCAGGCAAACCTGTAGATTCAGCAGCAGCATGAACCCAAGTCGGAGATTTTTGATTGAAAGATTGGGATTCTCGCTGTTGGGAACGGTATTTAGCCACTGCTAAGAAATAAGGCGATAACTCTACTCCAGTCATCTTCGCTTCCGGGTAAACCTCCCCAAGAGCAAAGGTACTCATTCCCACACTGCATCCCAAATCAACAATATCTCGCGGCGAAGAAGCAATTTGAGATTTGATGACTTCGTGATAGCTGGCGCGGAGTTTTGCATCGCCTTCTGCACCCGCTTCCGGCCAAATTGTGGCGTGAACTGTACGGGCGGCAACTTCTACTTCTGTAGCAGCTTCCCAACTCATATTACCTTGTTCGTAAGCGTGGAATGAAGTTAGATAATATTTCGGGTAAACCAGATCGGGATTTTGAACGCTGAGCAATTCTGCATCCCAATTTCGAGCTAAAAGTGCTTGGGCTTCTTGTCGCCAATGCACTCCAATTTTTTCGGCTCTTGTTATCATCATTTCCCGCGCTTGGTGCTTGGCTAGATTAGCTAAAGGCTTGATGGAGAGTACGCCATTTACTAAACGCGAGGCTAATCCGGGAGTTTTGTTAACTGCAACAGTCATTTTTTAGGTTTTTCTATTTTGCGCCCTCTATTTTAACACGTTTGGGCGATTTTGAGTTGGTCAATATAAAGACTTTTTTTAATGAACCGCAGAGGGCGCAGAGAACGCAGAGGAGCGAGAAGAGAGAAAAGATCGGAGTAGGGCAAAAGTGGATCGGGTGGTATAATATTTATTTGTGCTTGCCTAGTTAGTGCTGGGGAATTTACCGGGAATCGGGAATCGGATTTGCTGAAGTTGGAGTATTTGGAAGAACACTTTAAATCGGGCTATTCAGGAGTTTTTGATGAGCAAGTCTATTGTTGAATTGGTTGACAATTTGCCGTCGGGTGGCGTCACTGTGATGATGTTAAAATCTCTCGATTTTGTGGTTCCGGGGGAGTGGAACAATCTCACGGGTTTTGATAATACTATTCAAGCGCTGACAGGGGAAACAAAGCGCAAATTAGTTGAGAAAATTCGCGATCGCGCGATCGAGCTTTACGCTAACCCCAACGAGCCATATCAAGGCGTAGTCAGGCTTTACCAGTTAGCAGACAGCGCCGACAGTGCGTTAGGTGCAACGGCTATGGCGAATAAAATCGGCGAAAACATCGGCTTTCTTTCCTTTCTCAACCGCCTCACTCCCAAAGCTGACACAACTCAAACGATCGACTTGTGCGTCAAAGTGGCGATCGAGCTAATTGCCTACTGCAAACTTAACAATATTTCCCTTAACAATGTGGGAAGCTTTGGTAATTATTTATCCCATTACAAAGACGAATCTCTGATGCGGATGGCTGCTTTAGTTTGTGCTGACGGTTTAATTCCCCTTGGCCCGGACTTCCTTAGAGTAGCACAAAATACCCTAGGCGGATTGAATCCTTCAACCTTGCAGCAAAACTCAACATTCCAAAATATCAGCAACCTAATTCCCGGCGCTAATAATGCAGCAAAATTTGGATTCGTGACAACAACTTTCGCCTCAGCGCAAGGTTGGATGAACAATTTAGTACAGTCTCGCGGCTTAACTCCCGCCATAGTTTTAGGCCATCTCAAGCAATACATTGATGTTACCGATGACAAATTGGATTATGTGGCGGCGTTTTTAGACATGAGTACCAATTATTACGAACATACCGGAATTCAGACGGTTGCTCGCCGATTGATCGATCGAGCTTATGGCGAAATAGCCTCGGATAGATAGTATAAAACTCGTCGCTCATCATTCTCGCTTAACAGGCTTTCCGGCCTGTTCCACAAAAATTAAATTTTATTGTGGGGAGTAGGGGTTGGGCTTCTAGCCCGCCCTGAAGGGCATTATTGCAAATGATCCAAGATATAAAGGGAACAAACCTCGTCGCTCATCATTTTAAAGAACAGGCCGAAAAGCCTGTTCTACAAAAATTAAATTTATTGTGGGCCGTTGCTCCTAGCCCGCCCGGAAGGCGGGAGTGCATTATTAATTGCTGAAACCATTGCTTAGTTTGCCTTCTTCCTTCTTCCTTCTTCCTTCTTCCTTCGGCTGTGAGTTAAAATAAGCAGATTATGTTTAGCAAACCTCTTTTAATCGCATTGTGAAAAACAAATCGCTTCCTTCATCCGTAACAGTCAAGCTAGGTAAATTTGTCTGGACATCAATGTGGCAATTAATGATGTCAAAACTAGCGCCGCCCGATCGCACGGGAGCATACATTCGCCCCAGCAGCAGTTTCCGGAACTTTGTCAGCACTGCACCAGACAACCCTCACGGGCCCGCCACGGGACGGTATCGCCTCTTCGTGGGTAAAGGGTGCCCTTGGGCGCACCGCACTCTGGTGACGAGGGCGCTCAAAGGGCTTGAAGATGCGATATCCGTATCTATTGTCTATCCCTCGGAAGGGGGAATGTGGGTGATGGAGTCGGAGACTTTTGGCTGCAACACGATGCCGGAACTTTACCAGTTGGCTTTACCGGGCTATCAGGGGCGGTGTACGGTGCCGGTGCTGTGGGATGACTCGAAAAAGGCGATCGTCAATAATGAGAGTTCGGAAATTATTGTGATGCTAAACTCGGAGTTTAACGAGTTTGCTAGCAATCCTCAAATGGATCTTTATCCTCTGGATTTGCGAGAACAAATTGACGAGTGGAATGAGAAGATTTACCAATCGGTGAATAACGGCGTTTATCGCTGCGGTTTCGCGCAATCTCAAGCTGCTTATGACTCGGCTTGCAGTGAATTGTTTGCTGTTTTAGACGAGATCGATCGCTCGCTCTTGAGGAGTCGTTACTTGTGTGGCGATCGGGTGACTTTAGCAGACGTGCGGCTTTTTACTACTCTATTCCGTTTTGATGCCGTTTACTACAGCTTATTCAAATGCAATCTGCGCCGCATTCAAGATTACGAGCATTTGGGAGCTTATCTGCGCGATTTGTACCAGTTACCGGGAGTTGCCGGCACTTGCGATTTGGAGGCTGTCAAGCGCGATTATTACGGCAATTTGTTCCCGCTGAATCCCGGCTGCATTATCCCGGCTGGGCCCGATCCGGCGAGTTTGCTCAAAGCTCACGATCGGGCAGGGTTCAGAAACCGGGTTTCTCCATAAATCTCTGTGATTATCGAAATTGAAGCGAATAAAATGACCTCGTTCGGGGATATATTTTAGCAAAATTCTTCTCCTTCTGGTTTTCCCCAAGAGATTTCTTCGCCCGGTTCTATTTCGCCTGCTAATAATTCATCTAGGGTATATTTGGAAACTTTCTGATTTACAGGCTCTATGACTATTTTTCCATTTTCTATACTGCAAATTACTGCATCATCTGCTTTCAGGTTGAAATATTTGGTTCTTCAGTACGTAGTATGCTAAACAACCCAAAATCAAGCTGTAAACCTTGTTATATCAAATCCGGTAGCATCGGAATTATTCATCTCTCTTATCTCCCTCTGTGTTCTCTGCGTTCTCTGTGGTTAAATCATTCCGATGCAACCGGAAACAATATTAAATAAGGATTAAACGAAATATCGCTCATTCTAGCCCAATTCATCTAAATAAATAGTCAAAACCTTTGCGGAGCAAAGGTTTTGACTACATTTCTATACAATTTGGCATACCAAGTAATGAAGAGCCATTATTTTTTGTATACTCATCCAAAGATTTTATAATAATTAGGATCTTTTTTAATAAAAACTCTCAGTCTAAATAATCGATAATAAAACACAACCTGTTTACTTAGTTTGTTGTTGATTTTCTTCCAAAGAGAACGTTTGGGATATTCAATCTGTTTATGGATGTCGAAGTAAATTTGTTTCTCCTGAATAATTGCTTGTCCATTTTGGATTCTTACTCGTTCAATATTATCCTTAAAGAATGGAAATTTGTCTTCGCGGAAAAAATCAAATGTCATCCCAATTCGAGCCGCAGCTAGCCCCATAGCATAACCCTCACCATGATAGATTTCTTGCATTTCAAAAAAGTAAGAAATTGTCTGCCAAAGTTCAAAAAATTCTCCTTCTAATCCATTCTGTCTCTTCATGACAAACATAAACTCGTGAAGCCACTTCACTTGTTGAAGATCGATATTTAGTTTTTGCCCTGCTGCTTTTATAACTTCAATTTCTTTCGGATTTTTAATGTTTTGTATGTGTTTGACCAAATCAGTACCTGCTCTTGCTGTAATTCCAGGAGACCAATTCATTTCTTCTACTAGAGGGCCTAGCAATCTAACATCAGAGTCTAAAAACATACAACTCTCAAATAGTGAGAGAGCTTTTTCAAGAACGAAACGTTTGTCATGATACCCTTTCACACTCTGGAGGTGGTGCTTGAACACCAGAACATGAGGGAAATTTTTAAACTGCTCTGGTTGATCGCTTAGGATACATAAAGTTGTGGAAGGCATATGGGTCTGGATATCTTGAGCTAGCATCTTTACATGAGCACGATACCTATCACCTACAGCTAGAGTACAAAAACAAAACTTTTCAGATGTGTCCATATGATTTGAGCGCAAGAGATGTGAGTTAAACTTGCAGAAATTTTTCGTGAATCCAACTTATGAAAATATTATAACTGACTTATGGTTACTAGATTACTCTGAAACAGTTTCAATAGCAAGGAATAAACAGAATATTAAGAATGCGTTTATATTGCGATCGCAATATTGAAGATTAAACCCTATATCCCTCTTCTGTCACTCTCCGGGGGGGGGATCGCGCTTAATCTTCATCTGGCAATTAATACAAGCTATTCTATTAGAAGAAAAAATGCTCAGGTTTATTTATTATAACAACTAGATATAGTCGCGCGTGGGGCTCAGAAACCGGGTTTGAAACCCAAATCTTGGGTAGGATGCCTAAATTATCACAGAAACCCGGTTTCTTGGCTCAGGGTTAGGCGCGATCGCGTGGGGGGTTGAGAAACCGGGTTTGAAACCCAAATCTTGGGTAGGATGCCAAAATTATCCCAGAAACCCGGTTTCTTGGAGTTTCTGGGAACACGCGTGGGGATTCAGAAACCGGGTTTCTTACCCAAATCGGGCGTGAGGATGTCAAAATTCTCCCAGAAACCCGGTTTCTTAAAGCCTTCAATTCTTCAAATGTTAAGTCACGATAAGCATCGGCTGAAAAAAATTGCGATCGCACTCCATCTATTTTAGGTAAACTTCCCTAACGCAAATCAATATATTCCTGATAGCTGGAAAACTCCCAATCCTCTGCTTTTTCAACTATATTAGCACAGACTGGGTTTAAGTAAATATATCGAGTTAAGTGTAATAAATAGTCTTCTCCATCCACATGAATCGCCTGAAACCGTCCCTGAAATAGTGAACCCACCCTTTGATAGCGTTTATTGATAGCCTTAGCATAAGACAGAGTAAATGACTGCATCAGCTTGGAAAAATCATCCGTTTGCAGGTAAACTAATAAATGATAGTGGTTCGGCATCAAACAATAAGCAATAATATCGACACCATGAATAATCAGATGGTTTCTTAATTGACGTAAAAAATAAATATAGTTTTCTCGCTCAAAAAAGATAAGCTGACGGTTATTACCTCGGTTATAAACATGGTAGTAATTACCCGCTTGGAAGATAATTTGGCGACGTGGCATATCAGAGGATAGGTGAGTGGCTAGCGGAAGGGGAGGGTTCAGAAACCGGGTTTCTTACCCAAATCTTCGGTAGGATGCCAAAATTGTCGCAGAAACCCGGTTTCTTGGCTGAGGCTGAGGGGCGCGCGTCGGGGAGTCAGAAACCGGGTTTCTTACCCAAATCTTCGGTAGGATGCCAAAAGTATCGCAGAAACCCGGTTTCTTGGATGGTTGGCAGGGCCTCAGAAACCGGGTTTCTTCACCAAATCGGGCGTGAAGATGCCAAAATTATCGCAGAAACCCGGTTTCTTGGACAACGAGGATGCGACTTCTAACTTCCCGATAAAATCTCTTCGAGTGCTAATTTCAGCGTCGGATATTGATATTGAAAACCACTAGCTAAAGTTTGTTTCGGCAACACTTTCTGCCCTTCCAAAACAACTTTTGCCCCGTCTCCCAAAAGCATTTCTAAAGCAAAACCTGGCACCGGCAACCAAGAAGGCCGCTTTAAAACTTCCCCTAAAGTTTGGCACAATTCATTCATCCGCACCGGATTCGGTGCTGTTGCATTCAAAACGCCTTCAACTTGCGAATTTTGCAAAGCGTACAAAATTAAATCAACCACATCCTCGCGATGCACCCAAGAAAACCACTGTTTCCCAGTGCCCAGCGGCCCGCCTGCAAATAGTTTAAAAGGTGGCAGCATTTTTGCCAATGCGCCTCCCATTCCCAAAACTATCCCCAGCCGCAAAATTGCTAACCGCGTTCCCGCATTTTTTGCAGGTTGGGCGGCTGCTTCCCAGTCTTTGCAAACTGCTGCTAAAAAATCGTTTCCCGCAGGGCTAGTTTCGTCAAACTCAGCGGTTTCGCTGGTTCCGTAATAGCCGATCGCCGATGCGCTAACAAACACAGATGGTCTAGGATTAGCATTGACGATCGCCTCGACCAATTTTGCCGTAGTCAGTTTGCGACTGTCCAGAATTGCTTGCTGGCGCGCCTCCGTCCACCTTTCCTCCGCAATCGGAACCCCAGCTAAATTGACAACAGCGTCGCAGCCCGCGATCGACTTTTGCCAATCACCAGACTCCGCAGGAGTGTAGGCGACAACTTCCAAATTCGGATAAGCTGAAGCCGGAAAAACTCGGCTAGCCTTCGCCCCATCCCTGCTCAAAACCACCACTTGATGTCCCGCAGCTTGCAGCTTCTCCACCAGCCGGCTACCTACAAATCCCGTTGCTCCCGCGATCGCTACTTTCATCTTTTACCCGCAATGCACATTTTTAGTAGTTTAGACGATCGTCCAAACTTGTGTTAAATCATACAAAAATAAAAAGCAGCCTCGATCGCCTCCCCACAAGCCAAGTGTATTTTGATTAAACTGATATGGGACGCGAGGAAAACAAACCATGCCTGCAAAAAAATCAAAGCTTCTAATTGCTGCCTCCATCGCCGCAGCAGGTAGCGCTGCGGTCTACTTTTACTTCCAGGGTTTGAGCCAACAAGTATCCAACCCTCAAGACAGCGCCAAAGTTGTACCCGACGAAGCAATGATGGCCGCGTTTATCTCCCCCAATCCCCAAGCGCTGTCACAATTGCAGCGATTTGGCACGCCAGGGGCTCAAAAGTTGATCGGTCAGGGTTTGAAGGCCTTTCAAGAACAAAGCTTGGCAGGCACTCAAATCGACTTTGACAGGGACTTAAAGCCTTGGCTGGGGGGGGTGATGGTCGCTTTGCTACCCCCTGATGCTGTCACGAATACAGAGCCTCCAAAACTGCTGGTAGTAGTCAGCGTCAAAAATAAAATTAGCGCTTGGAATTTTGCGAATAAATTAAAATCTCAGCCCGGTGCAACTACTCAAGAAACCGAGTATAAAGGAGTTAAAATTTTTGAGATTGCAGAGCCAACTGGCAAGCGCTACAGTGTGGCTTTGCTGAACGACCAATTAGTGATGGCTCCTTTGAGACAGCCTGTGGAATTGGCGATCGATACTTTTAAAGGAGAACCCTCCCTCGCTACGCAGCAGAGCACAACTAAGTTTTTTGCAGAGAGTGCTGGTGTCAAGAATCCGATCGCAACTGTTTATATTGCTGACTATCCTGCGGCAATTGAGCAATTGAAAGCTAATTTGCCCGCTGATATCCAGTTGCCTTGGACAGTGTTTTCGCAGTTCAAACAGGTTAAGTCTTTGGTTGCGGGAATTGGTGCGGATAGTGCGGGATTGAGGGTAAAAACTATTGCTCAGTTAGACCCTAAATTCGTGCAGCAAACTCCACAATTTACATCAAAATTGTTGCCCAGATTTCCTGGTGAAACTCTTGCTTTAGTCGGCGGCAAGGGAATCGATCAAATTTGGTCGCAAGCAACCGCTGAGGCACAAGATAGCCCGGAAGTTGACAGGGGAGTTCAGCAGGTGAGGGATAGTTTTAAGCGGTTGGATTTGGATGCGGATCGAGAGGTTTTTGGTTGGATGAATGGGGAATTTGCGATCGGGGCGATCGGTTCGGATCAAGGGATTTTGTCTCAGTTGGGCATGGGGGCGGCGATGATTTTTGAAACCAGCGATCGCCCTGCTGCAGAAGCAACTCTGAAAAAACTCGATGCGATCGCCAAAAGCAATCCTACAGTCAGTGTCGCCCCCAGACAAGTTCAAGGAAAGGAAGTTACGGAATGGAAAATACCCCAGCAAGGCACTTTATTCGGGCACGGTTGGCTGAATGAAAATTCTGTGTTTGTAGCTTTCGGTGGCCCTTTAGTTGATGTGATTACTTCGACGCCGCCCCAGCCGTTAAGCAGCAGTCCGAGTTTTCAGGCGATCGCCACTTCTTTACCGCAAGCCAACCAAGGTTACTTTTACATAGATATGGAAAAAACCCTGTCTTGGGCTAACCAATATTTGCTTGCAGTACAGCCAAATTTAGTTTCCCCGCCCGCCGCTGAATTGCTGAATTCTCTCCGAGGAGTTAGCGTAGCCACAGCTTCTACGCAACCGACAACTGCTGAGTTGGAGATGCTTTTTGCCTTGAAATCTAACAACAATTAGGCAATTTGTAACAGGGTAAGCTCATCTAATTTGGTATAATATGAACTTGACAAAGTTAACAAAATAAGCATAAGAGACTGTGTAGACA
>NZ_JAUBOQ010000027.1:80403-104308 GCF_036700325.1 Microcoleus sp. Z1_B2 | reverse complement strand
CATGTAGATCGAATTTATCGAACCAGAGAAAATCGAGCGTGGTGCAAAGAAAGAGGGATTAGAATGAGTGGCCCCCCTCTAGGAAGGCCCCCGACAAATATCAGCAAGTCAACGAAAAAACAGGCTCAGTCAGACGAGAGAATTCGTAACTCAATTGAGGGAAAATTTGGAGAAGCCAAAAGAAGATTCAGCCTCGGTAGAGTGATGGCTAAACTTGGTAATACTTCTGAAACAAGCATCGCAATAACTTTTCTGGTGATGAATCTTTCTGCCCTGCTACGGCAGGCTTTTTGGCTTTTTTTCGGTCTATTTCACAACAAAAACCTTTTGTCATGTTTTTTGGCTTAAATCATTGGTAAAAGCTATGTTTCGCCATCACAAGATTGACACAACTTATATTGCCGATGCCAGCTCAAATTCACTCATCTTTCTAAATGCTGTTTTCTGACTTTTTCAGCAAGCCCTAAGTAGCTATCCAATCCTCTCGAAAAAGACAAGGTGGAAAAAGAAATCCGGTACTTTCCTATGGACAAGCTTCTCTAAAAGTACGGTTAGAGGCAGGGCTGTTTCAGGCTCCGTAGGGGCAAACCCTCGTGAAGAGTCCCGATATTTGAAACATCGATTTCATCGTCCGTGGGGGGGCGGGCACGGGGAGTAGGGGTCGCACAGCCCCTACTACAAAATCGCGATTTTCCTGAGAATGAAACCGCCCTGCGGTGAGAGGGGGATGCGGGATTATTTTTTTCCGAATCAAGAGAGTTAATGGCTACTTGTTGACATATTCATCTCAAACTCAAAACAACAAAGCCTGAGAGCAAATGCTCTCAGGCTTTTCTAGCGGGATTTTTAACTGCTTGTTGCATCTGGCGTGCTAGCTCAAGCAGAGGATTTGGTTTCTTCAGCTACTTGTTCGTTGTTGGGTAACTCCAGGCAATAACCAGCCCCGTATACGGTTTTGATGTACCGAGGATGGCGGGGATCGGGTTCCATCTTGGTTCTCAGGTGTCTGATGTGTACACGAATAGTTTCGATGTCGTCGTCGGGGTCGTAACCCCACACTTCTTTGAGAATTTCGCTGGGAGAGACTGTCTGACCGTGGCGCTGAAGCAAGCAGTGCAGCAACTCAAACTCTAGGTGGGTCAGTTTGACTGTCTGAGCGTACCAAACAGCTTCAAACCTTTCGGGGACAAGGGTCAGCGGGCCGTAATTCAGAATTTCGGAGTGTTTGGCAGCTTGGGGAATGCGGTCTGTGCGCCTTAGTAGAGCTCGCACTCGGGCTAGCATCTCTTCTAGTTCAAAGGGTTTTGTCAGGTAGTCGTCGGCGCCGGAGTTGAAGCCTTCTACTTTGTCTTGAGTTTGACTTAAGGCTGTCAACATCAAGACGGGAATGTCTGAGGTGCGCTCGTCACGCCGCAAACGCTGACATACGGTGAATCCGTCTACTCTAGGCAGCATGAGGTCTAGGATGATCAGGTCGGGGAGCAGTTGTATTGCTAGTGCCTGACCTTTGATGCCGTCTTCTGCCTGGGTGACTTCATAGCCAGCCATTTCTAGGTTGACGGCTACAAGTTCGGCGATCGCCGCGTCATCATCAATAACAAGTATCCGGGGCATCATTATTTATCTCACCGCTAACCGAATGGCAGATCCTACAGCCTTCTGGGGGTTCCAGGTAACTTTAACGAACAATTTTTTAATTTTAAGCTTCATTAAGGATTATAAGGTTGATTAAGAACTTTCGGAGCTCTGTAAATATTCTTGTACTTATTATAAGCGATAACAGCGCATATCAGAAAACTGTTTACTCCAAATCTGGCTGGGGGCAGATTTGGGGTGGGGAAGAACAGCCTTAACTTTTGCAGGGTGCGCCTAGGTCCTCACAGGCTCGCCCTAGCGGTAGTCCGCGTCTTGCATTACCCTGTTAACCGTTAACTGTAAATTTTTTAAGTTGGTTAATTTTGCTTATAAAATTTTTGTGTTTTTTGAGTGGGTATGGCTGGCTTTTTGGGGGGATTTACGGTATTATTAAATAATAATAATACAAGTAAGCTGTGGAGCATTTAAACCACTAACGATGTCAGTAGGGTGCGTCAGATATCGCTCGCTTCCACCGACAAGGGAAACGCGGAGGACGCTCCGCACCATACAATACTATTTTAAATACTCCACAGCTTATTTATAGAAATAATAAAAACTATTACCATTATTAAATAATGACATATAAAAGTCAAATAATCAATCCCGCAACCTGAAAAATTTTGGTCATTTTTTTGCCTGTTGGGCTAATTTTTTTCTCTGCTTGGAATCAGCAAAACAACCGATAACAAATGCTTGCATACCTACTGAGGGCGAGTTTCCGATCGAGCTGGCGGAGTATTTTGGTTGGGAACAGTCGGCTTAGAACTTAATTTTTGGAAATAAAGACTGCCGATGGTGGTTAAGAATATTGTGTAAGCCGCCGCTTGGACGAGATAAAGTCGCTCTCTGTATCCAAACAGTGCTTTGAGAATCACTCCTGGAAATTGTCGATCGGGCAAAATTTCTGCTGCATTCCACACCATCGGGCCTAAAATACAAGAGTGGACTGGTGCGAGGCGATCGTAATAAACACAAATCGCTGCATACTTGCTATTCATCTGCGACAAAATCCCAGCGGCTTGGTCAAAATGCTTGAGTGCAGATACTGCCAAACCTGCCACGATTAACAACAACAAAATCCCCATAAACTTGAAAAACAGGCGGATATCAATTTTGACACCCCACTTGAACAGTAGCGCGCCAATGATTGCCGCCCCAGTCAAACCGCCCAAAGCACCCAAAGCGGGACTCAAACCTTGTTGAAATTGAGCGCTGACAAATATAACTGTTTCAAAACCTTCGCGCAGTACCGCAATAAAAATTAAGCCAAATACGCCCCAGCCGGCATTGCTATTTTCTGTCAAAGCTGCTGTAACTGCTCCTTCAACTTCTGCTTTGAGAAAGCGAGCTTGCTGAGTCATCCAAATTAGCATCCAGCTTAGCATTGCGATCGCCACAATTCCCAATACGCCCTCTAATAGCTGTTTAATGACTGGTGCGTAAGGCTGCTCAGATGTTGATAGTGCTGCGAGCAATCCATTGAATATAACACCCACAATACCGCTAGAAGCAATGCCGACTGCGACACCTGCATAAACCCAAGAATTGAGGTTACTTTGCTCAGCTTTTTTAAGACAAGCTAGTACAATTCCGACTACTAAGGCGGCTTCTACGCCTTCGCGCAGGGTAACTATAAAAGTTGGTATGGCTTCACTAAAATTCATTTTTTATAATTAGGGGGCATGGTCATGGGGCATGGGTCATTGGTCATTGGTCATTGGAAATAACCAATAACCAATAACCCATAACCAATCACAATTAACTAATGATTAAATCAACTATAATCCCGGAGCATTTTTTTCAGTTCTACTTGGTGTAATTCTTCTTGCCCAATTAGATTTCGGGCATATTCTTCCAAATAAACGCTGGAGTTGGTCACGACTTCAAGTAAAGACTTATACTTTTTGAGGGCTTTTTTCTCGTGATTTAAACTTTCTTCTAACAAGTCTTTCACCGAGTGTTTGTAGGTTTCTTCGATGGGAGCAATTTTCTGACTGGGGTGTCCCTCTAAACCGGTGAGAATTTCTCCTGCTTGTTGGGCGTGGAGTAGAGATTCCGTTGCTTGTGCTTTAAAAAACTGCACGATGGGAATCCGGTTTGGCCCTGTCACCATTAGTGAATAGTGGGTATAGCGCACGACACCTGCAAGTTCCCATTCCATGATGGTGCATAGCAGTTCCTGGGTTTTTTTCTCGTCAAGTTCTTTCATTTGTTGTTTTAGAGGTAGAATGCCTTAGAGGGCGCTGTTTATAATAGCACATTTAAGTTAAAAAGGAAAAGTAAGGTGCTGATGGCGCAGCTTACCGGAGAGATGTTGTATGTGAGCTAGGGGTTAACTTCTAAGGTTCCTGTAGGTTCAAACACTACAGTAAATTTAGCGACTGGTGCTGCACTGTTACTGCTGCTAGTTTCGGAAGATTTGAGGAGATTTGGCAAAGGAGTTTCTTTGGTGTAATCCTTGGCTGGTTGATTGAGTGGCTGGAAATTGCCGTAGCTTGCGGGGCGGAACGCCATCGCCCCATCTTGACTTGTACTGACTCGATAGACTAGATTTTGATTGAACGTAGGGCTAATTTGCCAACTTCGATCGATGCGATCGTACAGTTTCAGAGTTAACTCATCTAGTTTTACGCCGTAATTTCTGCTGTCTGATTTGTTCCATCTACCGCCTAAACTTTCTGCTGGGCTGCTGATACAGGTACAGCTTGGAGAGTATTATCTGTAGCCCTACTTGCCATAGCCGTTTCAGTAGACATATTAGTGAAAGGTACAACCTCTGGAGACTTGTCAGACAAATTTTTGGGGTTGTCAACAGCTAAACTGGAATTATTTGCAGCCGGAAGCGGACTGTTACTCGCAATAGCTCGTTAGGCCACCCCTTAGCAACAGCATTAGCGGGATTTTGCCCCTCCATTGTCAAAGACTTGACATGAAAACCGCGAAACATTTATTTTTGGCTAACGCGCGGGAGCATCTGAATGAAAGCAGCCCAGCTAAAAATTGGAGTTTTGAGGCTCTCTTGCTGGGGGGCAGGAGGCAGGAGGCAGGAGGCAGGAGGCAGGAGGGAAGAGGAAGAAGAAGTGTTTTTACAAATATGAGATGTTCCCTAACGCGCCACATTGCGATGGGAAAAGTCAATCGATTTTAGATTTGAGATGTGAGATTTTAGATTAAAGCATTAACCCAGCCCAAAAACGGATACGCTGCCACGTACAGGAGTGGTGGAAAGATCAAAATTTTAGACCCTAGTTCAAGCTCCCAGATTTATCTGTGGGGTAAATCTAAAATCTAAAATCTAAAATCTAAAATCGACTGACTTGCGCGAGATAAATACGTTCGGCAAGTTTCATCGGATACAGGTTTTTTATTTCTGGACGGATGAATTCAGGACTTGTATCCTGGATGATTTCGGTCAAAAATTTAATGTAAGTTATTCTCAAGAGTGGGAATAAAACCAATTAGGGATTTTCAGTTTTTTCTTGATATTTTTTTTTAATTATTGCTTGAGCTTGATGGTAAATACATTTTGCAGGTTAATCTGTAAACAAACATTGATCCTTTTTATCAAAAAGCTTGAATGTGGGGGTCTTCGGTACAATATCCGAATAATTCTTCAGGATTATTTAATGTTGCATTTTCATCCTCAAAACTTTGGCTGTGAAGCCCGAATCTATGTCAAATAAGCGATCGCCCGCCGCAAATCCCCCGATCGCTCGATCGCATTAATGCCCCCAGAGGGGGTTTTAAATTTTAGTAAAAAATAGTTGACTAAAGAGTTGGAACTTCTCTCGTTAGGATACATCAATGCACATACCTGATGGTTTTCTTTCACCGCCAGTAGCCATTGCCACCGGCATAGCAAGCGCAGCAGCAATCGCAGTTGCCCTAAATCGAACCAGCGCCAGTCTTGGACTCCGACAAGCCCCAATTATGGGCTTAACTACAGCTTTCGTGTTTGCAGCCCAGATGATCAACTTTCCGGTAGCTGGTGGCACTAGCGGCCACTTGTTGGGAGGGGCGCTCGCTTCCGTCGTTTTGGGGAGCCCTTGGGCGGCAACTTTAGCGATGAGCACAGTTTTTATAATTCAAAGCGTCTTGTTTGCCGACGGGGGCATCACCGCCTTGGGAGCTAATATTTTTAACATGGGGCTAGTTGGCATTTGGGTGGGCTGGTGGCTGTTGCAGCCATTGCAGCAACTTTTGGGAGGTTCTAGAAATCGTTTGCCCCTAGCTGCGGGTATTGCCGCTGGCCTCAGCGTCGTGGCTGCTTCGATTAGTGTGGCGATCCAATTGGCAATTTCTGGTACTGTAGGGCTCAATATCGCATTGCCAGCAATGGTAGGGGTACATATTTTAATTGGGATTGGCGAAGGGGTAATTACAGGCGGCGTGTTAACTTATCTCGTCAAAGTGCGGCCGGATTTACTGCCGGGAGAACAGCCACAATTGCAGAAATGGATAGTGCCAGTAATCGGAGTTTTATTAATTTCCGGGGTGCTTTCACTATTTGCTTCAAGTTGGCCTGACGGGTTAGAAGCGGTAGCCGAAAAATACGGCTTTAAAGATAAAGAAGCTGTGGCGATCGAAAATCCCACTCCTTTAGCAGATTACACAGTTAAAGGATTAGAAGAACAGCCTATTGGTACTAGCATTGCTGGACTTTTAGGGTCTGCCTTCAGCTTCGGCGCGGCTTTTGGGATTGCTCAGTTGGTGGTAAAACCTAAAGATGTCTAAACTCTCCATACCTTTTCGATTGCGAGTGTCTCTCACAATTGTGATTGGCATGGGTTTTCTGAAGACAGGCGCTTGGCTGTGGCTGGGAATTTATGGGGCGATCGCACTTTTTTGGTCGTTTTGGCTCAGGGCTCCGGTGCGAACCCTAGCGCAACTGTTGGGAGCAGAATTGATTTTTCTGTCCTTATTAGTGCTGCCCCAAGGTTGGGAACGCGCCAGTTTTTTGTTGCTGCGTTCCCTAATTTGCCTGCTAATTATGAACAGTTTTCTGCTAACTTTGCCACCCCACAGTTTCGGAATCGCCCTCAAAGGATTACCCCTACCAGCAGGTTTGCAAGAAATTGTACTTTTAACAGGACAATACTTAGAAATCCTGCTGTCCGAAGTCAACCGCATGAAAATATCAGCCCAACTCCGGGGCTTGTCGGGTACCGGAGGATGGCTGCGCTACGCCAGTGCTTCCATGATCGGAGCGCTTTATTTGCGAAGTCTCGATCGGGCAGAAAGAGTACACGCAGCAATGCTAATTCGCGGGTATCAAGGAGCTGTACCTGCCGAATCAAAATCAACACCAAAAGAGCGACTCTGGCTGACAGTAGCAATTGTAATGGCAGCCGGATTAACAATAGCTTCTTATGGTAAGTGGTAATTTAGAAGGGGCAATTGGTAATTGGTAATTGATTAATTCATTCCTCTACCTTTTGCCTTCTCCCTTCCCCTCTCTGCGCCCTCTGTGCTCTCTGCGGTTACATACTCTTAATCCTAAAATCGAGGCAAATAAAACTTGAGTAGACTAAAATCTGTGCCAACAATCGAAGTAGAAAACTTAGTATTTGGCTATCCCGATCAAAAGCCAATATTGCGGGGAATTTCTTTTAGTTTGCAACCAGGAGAAAGAGTGGCTCTACTCGGCCTGACAGGTGCTGGTAAAAGCACTTTACTCGAAAACTTGATCGGATTAAAAATCCCTCAAGCGGGCGAGATTAGAGTGCAGGGAAAAAAGTTGGAAGAGGCGACGTTATCGCAGGCGCGCAGGCAGATTGGATTTTGCTTTCAAGATGCTAACGACCAGCTATTTATGCCGACTATTTTAGAGGATGTCATGTTCGGGCCTCGCAATTACGGAGTGCCGCCGGGAGTGGCGCGCGATCGAGCTTTAGCCCTATTAGACGAATTTGGTTTAGTAGAATTTGCCAACCGTTCGGCCCACGAACTTTCGGGAGGTCAAAGAAGATTAGCAGCCTTGGCAGCAATTTTAGCATTAGAGCCGGCAATTTTAATCTTAGATGAGCCGACGAACGGACTCGATCCCTCGTGGCGGCGTCATTTGGCGTCTGTTTTGTCCCAATTGCCGATCGAGGTAATTTTGATTGCTTCTCACAATTTGAATTGGATCGGTAAAACGACTCAAAGGGCGTTAGTTTTGGCGGATGGTGAGATAAAAATTGACAGAAAAACCCAAGATTTGCTGGCAGACAAATCAACTCTCGAATATTACAATTTGCCACCAGATTGGTAATTAACTATTGGTCATGAGTCATTACATAAAGCAGTGATAACCAACCACAAGCGATGGCAACGATTGGGTGGAATTACAGGCAATATATATCTGTAATTACAGGTCGAATTTGCGGACGGCTTCATTGTACAAATGAATAGCTAAATCGCGTATAATTTGTTCATTTTGAAAATCACTTCCTAACTTCTGTTTGGCAATTTGAACACATTTTCTCATCAAGTCTGACGAACTTTCGATGTGAAGCGCGATCGCCCTTTGCTTTTCTTCAAAGCCGACCTCGATTTCCGCCAGCCTTTTGACCGATTGACAATTCGCCGATTGCTCTAAATTTGCCGCCATTTTTTCCTGCTTTCTCCTTTGGACTTCCTCGGAAAAACCCGCAGCGATGAGCCCCGCAGGTAACGCAAAAATTCCAATTCCCAAAAATGCTAATATTGCTCCTAACAATTTTCCTAAAGGAGTGATTGGATAAATATCACCGTAACCGACAGTAGTTAATGTCACAACTCCCCACCACATTGCATCGGGGATGCTCGCAAAAGTTTCGGGATGCGCCTCGTTTTCAACAAAATACATGACGCTAGAGGCAAATATTAAGAGAATAAAAACTGCAAATGCAGTGGCAATTAACTCTTCTTTTTTAGCGTACAATACTGCTCCCAGAGTTCTGAGCGATTCTGAATAGCGACTCATTTTTAGCAAGCGCAACAGGCGCAAAACACGAATTAAGTTAACGAAGTTAAAACTAGGAAATAACAGCAAGAAGTAAAAAGGTAAGATTGAAATTAAATCAATCAAGCTTAGCGGTGTAAGAGCATATCTCAATCTTCCCCAAAGCGGGTGGCTGTATTTGCGATCGACTGTAGAAACCCATAGCCTCAAAATATATTCTATTGTAAATACTAAGGAGGAAACAATTTCGATGTTTGCCAAAAGCGATGTGTGTTCTGGCGACAAGGTGGGGGAAGTAGAAGCAATAAAAGCTGCGACGTTAATCAGAATCAAACAAGTTATGAAAACATCATCTGCTAAACTGTATAAATTGCTTGACTCTGAGGTTTCTAAGATTTCATAAATTATAGTTTTGATTTTTTTAGGCATTGGAGTTTGTCCTAAGAATTTAGCAATTAACGCTCGCGCTTCACTACAGTATAAGCAATGAAATTCCCAAAATTAAGCAGGAGTTGCCCTCAAGCTAAAAAATTGTGTTCTTCAGAGAGGCTCTTGTTACGAAATTCAATATTTTTCATGGAAAGTGGGTTGTTTGGGGCAACGGTATTCTAGTAAAATTTAGAGTTGATCTGGAAAAAATTTCCAACTATTACTGGGTTTGCAGGCAAAAATCATGAAGGTAGCCGTATTCAGCACCAAATCCTACGATCGCACATTTCTGGAAGCAGCGAATGTCGGCGGCAAACACGATTTAGTTTTTTTTGAACCGCGTCTGAACCTGGAAACCAGCGTTTTGGCTGCTGGATTTCCGGCCGTTTGCGCGTTCGTGAACGACTCCTTGGACGCGAAAACGCTGCTTAGCATTGCCGAAAAAGGCGTCCGCTTGCTGGCCCTGAGATCCGCCGGATTTAATCACGTCGATTTAGCAGCAGCGAAGGATTTAAATCTAACTCTGCTGCGAGTTCCGGCTTATTCTCCCTACGCAGTGGCCGAACACGCAGTCGCTCTGATTTTGTCCCTCAACCGCAAAATCCACCGGGCCTACAACCGCGTCCGCGAAGGCAATTTCGCCCTAGACGGCTTGTTGGGTTTTGACCTTCATGGCAAAACGGTGGGAATCGTCGGAACAGGCAGAATTGGCGCAATTACTGCCCAAATTTTGCACGGATTCGGGTGTCGCCTGTTGGGATACGATGTTTACCAAAACCCAGATTGCCTCGCCCTAGGCATGGAATACGTCGCACTCCCGGAACTGTTCGCCACCTCTGATATTGTCAGCCTGCACTGTCCGCTGATACCGGAAACTTACCATTTAATCGGTGCAGAGGCGATCGAGCAAATGAAACCAGGGATGATGCTGATCAATACCAGCCGCGGTCAGTTGATTGACACTAAAGCTGTCACCAAAGCACTGAAGTCTGGTATAATTGGCTACCTAGGCTTAGATGTTTACGAACAAGAGACGGATCTGTTTTTTGAGGATTTGTCAAATCACGTTATTCAAGACGACGTTTTTCAGCGCTTGCTGACTTTCCCCAACGTCCTGATTACCGGACACCAAGCTTTTTTCACCGAGGAAGCTTTGAAAAATATCGCCGAAACCACGATCGGCAATATCACCGACTTTGAACAAGGACGCCCTTGCCCGAATCAAATCGACCTCTCTCAAGTGAAAAAATGAGTCAAAAGACCGATTTGGCAGCGAAGGCAATTGTTTAAAATCAAGTCATATCATTATTTTTGCTTGCAATTTGTGAAACTCTGCCTTAGTCTCATCAATTAGTCCCTGCAGCGCGGATGCTGTGCTAATTGCCGGAGAATTCTACTGGCAGCAATTCACAGCCTGCAATTTTACCTGACAACGGAGTAAGTATCCAATGACACAAGCTAACTTTTCGGACGAGACACAAACAATCACTGAAGTGGTGACAGTAGATCTGGTGGAGGACAAACCGGGGGTCATGACTACAGTGACAACCACAGAAACAACGGCCGGCCAGTTCCAAGATATTAAAGACCAAGTTATTACAATTTTGTCGGAACTTCCAGCCTATCTCTCTAATTTTTTTGCTGACTACCAAAAGCCCCTCATCACAGTTGGTTTAATCCTGGCAGGCGGTATTAGTATTAAGGTAATGCTGGGAGTTTTAGGTGCTCTTAATGATGTCCCTTTGGTAGCTCCAATTTTTGAGTTGATTGGCATGGGATATACGGGTTGGTTTGTTTACCGCTATCTGCTCAAGGCTTCTAATCGCCAAGAGTTGTTAACGGAAATTGATTCTTTAAAAGAACAAGTTGTAGGTAAAGATTCTTAAAGGGGTGTTGAAGGAAGAGGGAAGAAGGAAGTTCGGCAACGGATGTAACGGATGTCAGGAAGAAGGAAGAAAGAGGATTTTTCCCACTCTCCTCTTTCCTAATCTCCCACTCCTCCCTCTCCCCCTCTCCCACTCTCCCAATCTCAATTTGGATGGCAAACTTGTTGCAAAGTGGCGGTAAAGTCGGGGTAGGAAATGGCAGCAGCTTCTGCCCGGTGAATGTTAGTAATACCTGTGGCGTTGAGGGCTGCGATCGCCAAACTCATGGCGATTCTGTGGTCGGTGTAGCTGTCAACATCCGCGCCCGTCAAAGGAGTTCCCCCGGTAATTTCTAAACCGTCAGGTAACTCGGAAATTTGGGCTCCCATGCGGTTGAGTTCGGCAGCAGTCACCGCCAGCCGATCGCTCTCTTTGACTCGCAACTCAGCCGCATCTCGAATTATTGTAGTACCCGACGCAAAGATTGCCGCTACTGCCAAAATCGGGATTTCGTCAATCAGTCGGGGAATTAAGTCGCCCGCAATGGTGCATCCCCGCAATTGGCCGGAACTACGAACCAAAATATCCGCTACAGGTTCCCCAGCCGCCTCTCGCTGATTTTGCAGTTCAATATCGGCGCCCATCATCTCCAAAGCTTCCAAAATGCCTGTACGAGTTGGGTTGACGCCGACATTTTCGACTACGAGCTCGGAACCTGGGACGATCGCCCCAGCAACTAGCCAAAATGCCGCCGAACTAATATCCCCCGGTACAATCACATTCTGCCCTTGCAGTTGTGTCGGCCCAGTGACTGTCACGCTACAAGTTTCTGGATCGACGCTCAATTGGGCCCCAAAGGCTCGCAGCATCCGCTCGCTGTGATCCCGCGACAGAGCGGGTTCTGTGACTGTAGTTTCTCCCTCCGCCATCAAACCGGCGAGCAAAATGCAAGATTTAACTTGAGCCGAGGCGATCGGAGAATGGTAGTGAATCGGTTTTAACTGCTGTCCCAGTATCCCTAAAGGAGCTAAAGAATTACTTTTTCGCCCCCAAATTTGCGCTCCCATTTGTTGTAGCGGTTTAATGACGCGCGACATGGGGCGCGATCGCAGAGAACTGTCACCCGTTACCGCATAAAAACGCCCCGGATGAGAGGCTAAAATTCCCAACATCAGCCGCATCGTCGTGCCGGAATTACCCGCATCCAAGACTTCCACAGGCTCCTCTAACTCGCCAATTCCGACGCCCGTGACTGTCACCCGTTCCGCATTGAGTTCCGAAACTTTGGCTCCCAGGAGCGAGAAACATTTAGCCGTGCTGCGGGGGTCTTCTCCTAGGAGTAGTCCCTCAATTGTCGTTTCACCTTGGGCGATCGCACCCAACATCAAAGCTCGGTGAGAAATCGACTTATCGCCCGGAACTCGAATCCTCCCCACCAGCGACAAGCCCGATGCCGGTTTTTGAATGCTTAAAGTTTGGCTTTTGTCAAGAAGCGTAGTAGTTATAATGTCAGCTTGCATTGAGATAAACTAGGATTGGATGGCGTTAGCTATCCTACCTTTTTCTCAGTCCTAAGTCAGTCGTCTTTTGTACGGGCTGAGGGTTTTTTCCCAATGTGTCCGGTTAACTTAAAGGCTGATTAAACTCGCCCGGAGACTCCGCTGTCAGTTGTCGGCGACACGGGAGTGCGGACGCAACGGCACGGATTTCACATTAATTTCACAAATATTATCCGTGTATCTGCTTAGATTTCATCTCCAGCTCTGAGTTATCGACCAGATGATTGAATTGTGACTAAACAATTTTAGATTTTCGATTGCGAGTTGTAGATTTTTCATTTTGTTAAGCAAAAGCTCCGGAATTTGGAACCCAGCCAATCTAAAATCTAAAGTCTAAAATCTCAAATCTCAAACTGCCCGATCCACCACAACTCCTAAACTTTTATTTATGCTGACCCATCACCGCAAGCCTGTAAGTTTATCGCTCGTCTCCACAGATTTACCTTTGTGGTCAGTCGTTGAAACCGCTGCTACGCTTTATCAAAAAGACCGCGAGCGCTTTCACTTGTTGTTGCACGAACCAGCAATAATCGATCGCGAATTTTCCGACGGTTCCAACGAATCTGCCGAGCCAGTTACAATCTTACCCCCAACTACAAAACCCCGGTTGCTCTGGCTAGAAGTTTCGCCCTATCGAGTCATTATGACGATGCAAGGAAACGGCAAATACAGTTACCGCCACTGCTGGGAACGAGGAATGTACGGCCTGAGCCGTTATTGGCTTCAGGGCGAATCGCTGGCGACTCCCGAACAGTTGCGACTCCGCAACTTCACTCGCAACTTGACCCTGACAGGAAAGCCGGAACCGGATCACTTGCAGTTAGAATACGAGTTGTGGTCGGAGAAAGTGCAACTCGGTCGCTATATTTTGAATCTAGAAATTCATCACTAAATTGGGTAATTGCAAAGGGGTAGATAGTAGGTGAAGGCGACGCATTCCTCAAATTCCTTCACCCCCCGTGGGTTGTTGGGGTTCGCGTGGCAATCTCAAAATACAAAACTCTTAGCCTTTAGCGATCGCCCTTACAATAATTAATCAGTTTGCTAGTCAAAGCGTCTTGATTTGCGGCTGCTTGATTCGCCTGTTGGCCGGCTCTAATAATATCTGCTTGAGCTGTTTGGATTTGCTCTCGACCTTCTATACTTGTAGAAGCGAGATTTCCAGCCTGAAGGCTTTTGCTTATGTCGCCGAGTGCTTGACTAATTTCCTGGAAGGATTTAACCGATGGCTCCTGAATTTCTTTGAGGGTTGGATCTGTTATTCGCAGAGCTTGAAGTTCATTCGCTATTAGGTTCAAATTTTTAGCTAAATTGTCGGTCGTTGCAGCATCGTTGCTGTCTTTATCAACATCAATGAGAGCGTTGCCTTTGTTGACAATTTCAGTAAATTTAGTACACTGGACAGTTCGACTCTCGCTGCAACTAATCGTCAGCGTACAGCAAGCAACAACTATCAGCAGGATGGCAATCTGTTTGCGAAAAAAGTACATGAACCCTCGGTTGCAAAAAAAGTAGATTCTGGGATTTTGTCGTAGAGTGCGTCACTCGATTTTCGATTTTCGATTTTCGATTTACTTGCGACATTGAATCAAAGGAGCTGGAACTTTGGTCTAAAATTAGGGATTGTCCACAAGGCGAGTGTACGCGGCACAGTATCCGTTTTTGGGTGTGTCAGCGGGCCGATCGATATATCGACTGTCGAACAACTTTCGCGGCATTCAAACACGCTCTACTAAGCTAAACTACGTACCTGTTTAGGAACTATGGTCAAAAACAGCAATAACCTAAAGAAGGGAAGCATTTGGGGATATCTTACCCTGCTTTTGCCTATTTCCTTGACGGCGGTTGCCAGTTTCGAGTCGGGAAGGATGTTTTGGGCGATCGCCACCACAGCGGGCGTTGCTTGGGCTTACAAGCTCTATCAGCAGCAGCAAAAAAATAAACTCGCTCATTTAGACTCGGTTTTCTATAAGTTGATCAAGGAAAATCAAGGGCGAGTTACGGCTTTGGATTTGGCGATGAATGCAAAACTGCCCGGAGAAAAGGTTCAAGAGTATCTCGACGAACGAGCCTCTGAGTTTGCCGCAGATTTTGAAGTGACGGAACAAGGCGGAATTTTGTATTATTTTCAAATAGCTCCAACTGTCAATCAAAGCGAAACAGCTAATGCGGCAATAGCTGTTCAAGAGCCTCCCACAAATCGGGAAAAAACACAAGAGAAAAAACCAAATTTATTCCCCATTGCTCAAACCAAGACTCCTCAAAAGCCCAAAATCTCTTTTACCCAGACGGAACTATCCCGCAGGTTCAAAGTTCACGCAAGTACGATCGGCAAGTGGAAACTTAAGCCGGAGTTTGCTCAGTGGAGCCGCGAAAAAGACCCGGAGAATATCGCCTGGGAATATTCTACAGAAAACAAGCGATTTTATCCCAAAGATTGACGTATTGACTAATTGACTGATTTGGGTTATCTTCAGTGAAAGTTGAAGTTTTTTTGAAATTAAAGGCAAAGCAAATGCAGCAGCACCAGAACCGAGAACAGCTCCCGCTAGATCGGATATTTCTGGGAAATTGTCTGGAACTTCTGAGCAGCTTGCCAGATGAATGCGTTGATTTAGTAGTATCCTCTCCTCCCTACAATTTGGGCAAGGAATACGAAACCAAGCAAGCTCTCAATATTTATTTAGAAGAACAGAGAATTGTGCTCCAAGAGTGCAGCCGAATTCTCAAAAAATCAGGTTCGCTGTTCTGGCAAGTCGGTGCTTTCTCCGATCGGGGTACGCTAATTCCGCTCGATATTCGCTTCTTTCCAATTCTAGAATCCTGCGGGTTAATTCCTCGGAATCGAATTATCTGGGGGAGACAGCACGGTTTGCACGGCAGAAAGAAATTCTCATGCCGCCACGAGACAATTCTTTGGTTTACTAAATCCGATGAATATATATTTAACTTAGACGATATTAGAGTACCGCAAAAGTATCAAAATAAAAAACATTACCGGGGATCTCGCAAAGGCGAACTTTCATGCAATCCTGACGGGAAAAACCCAGGCGACATTTGGATGTTCCGCAACGTCAAACACAACCACGAAGAACAAACTATACATCCCTGTCAATTTCCCGAAGACTTAATAGCTAGAATTGTCTTGACTACAACGGTGAAAGGTAATGTTGTTATCGATCCTTATATGGGTTCGGGTACGGCGGCCGTTGTAGCTAAAAACTGCGATCGGCATTTTATCGGTGCAGAATTGGATCTAAAATATTATCAAGTTGCGCTGCGTCGTTTAAGCGGGGAACCGGACGAGCGCGGCTATTTCCCCAACTTAAAAACTCTGCGGGACTATGTAGAAAAAACCGGACAGCCAATAGAAGGATTTCGGTTTGACGTACAAGTAGGTAAAAAACCAACTGAACGCAGCAAAGCAAAAATATATCCCGAAGAGTATCACTTAGAAGAAATGGAGAAACGCTTGCTCTATGAGGAAGCTGCTTTTGCTGCGGATATTCGGGGAAAAGCTCCACCAGTAGACCTCAAGCTAAATGGCAACGGTAAGAAAACGCTGAATTCTACTAAAATTGGAGAGCAATTAGAACTTGAGCTGTGGAGCTAGTATATCGTTTTTCACATAATCCGAATAGAACTGGGACTGCGGCGCGAGCGCCCGGAAATTATTTGACATTCACACTCTTGCTGAGTTACTATTGTCCTTGATCTTGGAGCGCTGTAATCAGTCAATATTGCAGGTACAGTTGTATTCATTTGCTTGAATAAACCAACTATTCTGAGCGGCATCTTAAATAGATAGGCAGATAATACTGTTAACTGGTTCACAGTTGGCTCGTAGTAAAGGGTGCTATTAGCAGCAGGAATAATTTGTGATTTTGTAACTATAATAACAACCCTAATGGGCTGTCCTGTGAGAGGCGTATTAGTGTTGAAAAACACTTGCGATCGCACGGTATTGTTTAATAGAAATGAATAGTGAGACAACTGAACTTCTACAATCGCACCATTCGAGCCCAAGTCAACCTCTTTTCCCAAAACTCGATACATTTTGGGAATCTTGATTCCGGCTTGCCATCCAAGTTTGACCAACTCTGTTTTGATGTATTCATTTGTTGCTACAGGATCGAAAACTGCATTGCCCAGAAATCCAGCTTGACCTGAAGCTTTTATGTGCAGTGGCATAGCAGCAAGTACGCTGCTGATTTGGTTCCATTCCGCGCTACAGTAGTTACTGATGACAGTGTTTGCTTCATTGAAATCCGTAAATTCAATTAAAATAGCATAGCCTCCTTTTTCCTATGTCCAAAACAACCTTGCGAGTAGTCGCCCGCCTCGCAGCCTTTCCCGACAAAGTAGCAGAACTTAAATCTCTGCTGCTGAGCATTATAGAACCAACTCGTAAAGAAAAAGGGTGCATCAAATACGAACTCCTGCAAAATCAAGCCGATCCCACAGATTTTACCTATGTTGAAGAGTGGGAAAGTGCTGATTTGCTCGAACTACATCTCGGTTCAACTCACATTCAAGACGCCGTACAGAAATTAGACGGTTTGGCCGTTGGGCCTCCAGATATCCGCCGCTATGAATTGCTAGCTTAATCGGGTTTTTATAGCAATTTGATTAATGTGTGTGAAATAGCTTCTATTCCCCCAAAGTTTGCGGCGAACCCTACCTACATATATAGGTTCTGCGTAAGTCCAATTCTACTCACATCTTGCCCTATTCTCGCTGAACAGGCTTTTCGGCCTGTTCCACAAAGAGTAGATTTTCTCGCTGAACAGGCCGAAAAGCCTGTTCAAAAAAGGATTATTGACAATGGTGCAAAATCTTAGATTCTACTAACTTCGGAAAAATTTATGACATTAGCAACAATAAAACAGTTATTTATTTATCCAATTAAAGGGCTGACACCGCAAGAAATGTCGGAGTTTGCTTTAACAGCAGGACACGGAATTAAGGGCGATCGAGCTTTTGCCTTAATGTTTGCAGATAATCTGGAAGCTGCAAAAAAGCCCGCAGATAATGTGCCTTGGATGAGCAAAAAAAATTTTGCGGTTCAAAACGATTGGCCTCTGTTAGCAGCTTTAGAATGTGATTATCAACCGGAAACTGCCGTTTTAACAGTCAAGCGTCAAGGAGTTGCAGTGTTATCCGCAGAAACAAACACAGCAGCGGGGCGCGATCGCATCGGCAGTTTTTTCACAGAATATTTGGCAGCAATTGAACCCACAAAAGAAGCGAGACACCCGCAGTTTGCACCTTTGCAATTAGTCGGCGACACCAGCGGCGAAACTCGTTATCCCGATCGAGAACCCGTACACATTTCTTTACTCAGTCAAGCCACATTAGACCAATTAACAGAAATTGCTGTTCAAAACATTGACGTGGGCCGATTTCGCCCGAACATTGTGCTAGAAGGTATGGCAGCTTGGTCAGAATTTGAGTTGATCGGAAAACAGTTTCAATTAGGAACAGCGCGTATAGAAGTTACAGCACGAATCGGCCGCTGTGTCAATATAGAAGTGAATCCAGAAACGGGCGATCGGGATATTTCCCTACTCAGTTTACTGCAAAAGGAATTCGGTCACGCACAAACTGGAGTTTTAGCCAAAATTATCAACAGCGGCACAGTTAAAATCGGCGATGTTTTGACTGCTGTAAAATAGTAGGACTTACGGGCGGGCTCTTCGGCCCAACCCCTACTTCCCACAAGAAAACTCATTATTTGTGGAACAGGCATCTTGCCTGTTCATGAGAATATCTTGGCTGTTCCTGAGAATGGTGCAAGATGTGAGATGCACCTCTCAAGGATTGCAGCTTACCTGAATATCTTAACTCATCCTGCTTGCGGCACCCTCACCTTATTACCAATCAAATTCAGAAAACTCGCTCCAAAATGTTGAATCTCCAAAAAATTAGCATAGGAAGGAGTTGACTTGTAAACTCTAAAAGTCCGCATAATTCCTAAAGTCGCCGCACTTTCCAGGGGGCCGATAAAGCTAGTATCTCTATCCAAAAAATGAGACTGCTTAGCCCAGTGTGCCATCTGTTCTGCATTCAAAAAGTAGCAGCCGGAATGAGGATTCAACGCTCGCTCAAAAGCGACTGTTTGTTCCATGATTTTTCCCTTTAACTGCCGCTGCTCCTCCACATTTTGAAACTTAGCAGTAGCTGTTGCTGCTAAATCACCATCAATATATGCTTTAAAAACCGCGCCTTGAGGCGCTATTTCATAGCGATTAGGTTGCAGCAAATTCCCATTTCCTCCGTGATACGTAAACCACTTTAATTTACTAAAAAACCACGGGTCATGCAGAACTAAATCATCTTCCAAATAACAGAAATAATCGTATTTGTTAAGACAGGCTCGCAAAACTGCTTGACACTCAAACCCCAACAGCAGCGGTTCGCATTTGGTAGCGTGGTGCATAAAACATCTGGGCTGCACTGGCAGTTGAGGCAACAGATGATAACCTTGAGTAGTGCAAACAACAATGTCAATTTCGTGCTGTTGAGATTGATTTGCTGGGATAGTTGCACATTCGCTAATGTCAATCATGGACTGAGATTTGCCGTACAAAGCTTGCAGCGATGTCACGCAAGCTGTTAAAGCGTTTAGTCGTGGTTGCGGATCATTTCGCTGGGAAGCGTGTTTTCCGTCGCCGCTGGGATTGTAAAAGTGAGCAATAGTGAATAGAATTCGCATTGGTGTGGAGTAACAATTAGAAATTAAACAATAAAACAGAACGATCGCACAATAGCCTATAAATCTTACCGCACTTAGTCACCAAATAACTCCGGCAGGCGATCGCGCAACTCAGCATTTAAACGCGGCAACTCGTCCCGCATCTGTAAGTACCAATCTCGGCGCTGTCGGTAGTGCCCGCACAGCAAGCGGTTGTCGCGCACCCATTCGTAAGCATTCGCGGCTATTTTCCTGCGCCGAGAAGTGTCAGATATCAGCGAATTTAGTTTGGTTTCAAACTCTTTTTCATATCTATAAATCAATCCCGTTTCACCTTCGACAATAGAATGTTCGTACACAGTGGGACTTGCCAGCACCGCTACTCCCCGCGCTGCACATTCAATAAATTTTAAGTCAGATTTCGTTTCATTAACCGGGTTGGAAACAAGCGGTAGCAAAGCTATATCGCAACTGTACATAATTTCTTGATACCGTTCGTAACTGCAAAAGGGTTCAAATTCTTTTTGCTGTATTTCCAAGGATTCAAAAAATCGGCGGTCATGGATTACTTTAACTCGAATCCGGTGCTTGTGTGCGACTAAAACTCGATTGAGCGCTGCCATAATCGGCTGCCAATCTTTTTCGCGGTTGAGCGCACCAAAAAAAATTGTGACTGTATCTTCTGCCGGATAAATTCGCGGCGGAGGTAGATAGGCTAATTGATTGGGAAATACGGCAACATTGGGATTGTATTGGCGCAAAATTTTTGCTAGCGGTTCTGTCGAAGTTTGAACGCAGTGACAGCCGCGATAGCTGAGGTAATTATTGTCGGCGTATTCGCGGCGACGGATGGGATTGTCGTCAATTTCAGCTACTATTAAATAGCCTTGTTGCAGGAGTTCTTTGATTTGGGGAATGTACGCGGGATATTGCATGATTGTCCGCTGCCAGATGAAGACTTTTTCTTCTTCCGGCAGCGGCGGAATTAACTCGGCTTTTTTCACGCCGGATACGGCGCGGACACCGGGAATTGTAGCGCTAAATTTGTCCGGTTCCAAAACTCGCACACGATCGCACCCTGTAGGAGCCATAATGATAGTCTGAATCAGCAGTCTGCGCGCAGGTACGGCCGATTTGGTCGATCGCACGATATAATGTTCAGCACCGGTTTCCGTAGCAAAACTGCTCGATGTTAGCTCTAAAGCCTGTACCATTGGATGCAGCAATTGCTGAAACTGGACAAAATTTTCGGTTTTGTGTCCCTTCCCTTGAAATTCATAAACCTGCAATCCGGCTTGAGCAAATAGTGATTTAATACTTTCTAGGGTAAACCAGTGCTGCATCTTGTTGTCGGGATTCTCCCACTGTCCCCGCAACAGATTGACAATTCGCCGCCAGTATTGAACATTAGGGATTCTAGCGAGAATTTGCCCCTCTGGATTCAGCAAAGAATTGTACTGCTTGAGAATATCCCAAGGATTTTTAAAGTAGGGTAGCAAGTCGCCAAAAACCAAACAATCTACGGTTCCTGGGGCGATGTCAAGACTTTCGAGGGCAATTTCTTCAATATCGGCTACCGTCACCCAGTTTAGCCGATCGACCGCTATTTTAGCTTTTTCTCGATCGCATTCAATGCCAATATACTGACAATGGGGATTGATCAGCTTGTACTGTTCGCCCGTCGAGCCCATACCGCAGCCAATTTCAACAATGACTTTAGCATCCGGCGGTAGCAGCTTCAATAAGTCGTGGTTGACGCGATCGATCACTTTCTCTAAAATTCCTGATTAGTTGATCGTAAAATAAAACAGAGCCACCCATGCCGACAGACAACCAGCCGAAGGTTAGCATTGCGATGCCAGTATACAATGGCGATCGGCACATTTGTCAAGCACCCTATTTTCTGTTGCCAACCCTTTCTATTCCCTCTCTTCTCTTCCTCTGCGTTCTCTGCGCCCTCTGCGGTTCATTTAATCTTATTCACCCATCATACAAGCATTCCTATATCTTAGCAAAAATTGAGCAAAATTATAATTCATTCTCAACCCCTACCCTCATTCAGCGCGATAGAAAAACTCAATTAATTCGGCTTTTTCCCAAAAAAAATTAACCCAACAATTTGCTAAATACATTAGAAACTATGAACCCTAATCTAGGAATGAACATCGCCGGCTACATCAGCGGCGAATTTGGCATAGGAGAAGGTGTCCGAGCCAACATCAGAGCCGCAGAAGCAGCCAACATTCCCTTCATTATCAACAATTTTACCCGCAGTCCCCACCGCAAACAAGACACCACCTATCAAAACTTTAGCCAAGACAATCCCCATCCCGTAAACTTAATTCAAGTCAACGCCGATGAAGTTGCAACCTTTATCAAAGATAGAGGTTCCAGCTATTTTGAAAACAAATACAATATCGGATTTTGGGCCTGGGAACTTCCCGAATTTCCCCCAGAATGGCAGCCAGCATTTAATAACTTTCACGAAATATGGACTTACAGCAACTATTGCGCCGAGGCAATTTCCGCAGTCTCGCCAATTCCCGTCATCAAAATCATGCCCAGTATTGCTCTCCCCGCACCTTCCCTGAACAGAGAAGCACTGAATTTACCTAAAGATAAATTTATTTTCTTGTTTGTATTCGACTTTTCCAGCCGCATCGAGCGCAAAAATAGTTTAGCGACAATTCAAGCATTTAAGCAAGCTTTTGGCGAAGATAACAGCGTATTATTGGTCATCAAATCTTCTAATTCAACCCAACATTTAGAACAGCAAAAGTTATTAAAGTCTGCTATCGCCAATTGTTCAAATATCAAACATCTAGACGGGTATTTGTCCAAAAATAAACTAAACGGTTTGCTGTACAATTGCGACTGTTATGTATCCCTGCACCGCTGCGAAGGATTTGGCTTAACAATGGCTGAAGCCATGTTTTACGGCAAACCCGTAATTGCCACCGGCTATTCATCAAATACAGAATTTATGAATGTCGGCAACAGCTATTTAGTCAAGTATAAGTTAATCCCAATTGAGCAAGATTGCGGGCCTTACAAAAAAGGCAATGTTTGGGCCCAAGCGGATGTCGAACACGCTGCGGATTTAATGCGGTACGTCTTCAACAATTACCGGGAAGCTCAACAAATTGGAGCGATAGCCGCTGAGGAAATTAAGACTTTACTCAACCCCCAAGTTACAGGGAATAAAATTAGAAAACGTCTCGAATATATTGCCGAGATTACCGATAACTTTCAAAGCATACCTCTGTTAGGAACAGCCAAAGCGAAGTCTGCCAAAATTAGGGCTAACTTGCCGCCATCACAGCAACAAAGTCAAGCAAAAGGAGAACTGCCAAACGAGCAGCCGAAGGTTAGCATTTGCATTCCGACATACAACGGAGAAGCATTTATTGGGGAAGCAATTCAAAGTGCTTTGGCCCAAACCTACGCTAACATAGAACTGATTATATCCGACGACGGCTCCACAGACCGCACAATTGCGATCGCCCAATCATTCCAATCACAAACCTCAGTCGATTTCCGCATCATACTGCACCGCAACTACGGTTTATCACAAAACTGGAATTTTTGCATCTCTCAAGCAACAGGTCAATATATTAAATTTTTATTTCAAGACGACTTGCTCGCACCAGAATGTATTGAGAAAATGGTCGCACTCGCCCAACAAAACTCAGAAATAGGTATGGTTTTCTCCCCGCGCGGCATCACCATCGCTGACAATGAATCTAACCCGATTTTGCGCGGAGCTTCCCAATCAATTAAAGATTTGCACAAAAGCTGGTCGAATTTAAAATCTATTCAGCCAGGAAAAGAATTACTCGCAGATACTAAATGCTTGAACAACCCGATAAACAAAATTGGCGAACCGAGTACCGTCTTAATTGCCGCGCGAGTCTTTGAAGAAATAGGATTATTTGATTCGGGATTATCTCAGTATGTAGACTTAGATATGTGGTGGCGAATCATGGGCAACTATCATATCGGATTTGTAGACGAAAAACTGTCCTCACTGCGGATTCATCCCGAACAACAAACTTGGAAAAACTTCGCCGCTGGGGAAAATCATAAGGATGTAGTAAGATTTTATAAAAAACTACTAAATAGTCCTGATTACAGTTTCCTGGATCAACAAATCAAACAGACAATCCGCCATAAGTTGGCATTGAGAACCCAGCCGAGTTTATCAGAATTATCACCACTGCTCGATCAATACAATAAATTCCCCTCAAAACAGCCTCTTCTCGCGCTGCGCCCCTACCGCCAACAGCTAGCTGAGTATTGGCTGAATTTGCCAGCGGAAAAATTAGAAATTGCTTACTCGAAAGACATGGGGAAGGCTCATAAATTGCTACTAGATAGCGCCCTAAAAAATGAAACTTTAACTGAGTCAGAACAACGTTTTGTCCAGCAGTTATCCTCGAAACTTGCTGAAGGAGGGGAAATTGCCGAGAAGATGCAATATCTCCTCGCAGCGATGCTGTACCGCGACGCTTATCAGTTGCCGATTGAGTATAAAAATGCAGCGATTCCCCAGTGGTTTTTTGACGATTTTCTGAAATTCCTATTTCAGTCACCGAATTATTTTCAAAGGAGAGGTGGAATTGTCAAGAACGGGCAAGATGCCCGTTCCACACAAGATGAATTTTCTGGTGGAACAGGCATCTTGCCTGTTGGTTCCACAACAGATGAATTTTCTGGTGGAACAGGCATCTTGCCTGTTGGTTCCACAACAGATGAATTTTCTGGTGGAACAGGCATCTTGCCTGTTGGTTCCACA